>NZ_JAHFPF010000300.1 GCF_023259385.1 Brevundimonas sp.
CCTCGCGCTGGCGGTCGTTCACCGCCTGCAGCAGGGAGACCGCGGTGCCGACGCCGTGGTAACGGCCGTTGCGGGTGACGATGAAGCCGCGCATCAGCGCGCCGGGGCCGCCCTTCAGCAGGGTGTCGCAGAAGGCGTCTATGCTGACGCCGGCCTCGACCACGGCGGGCTCGGGATCCATCACGTGGATGACCGGCCGCTTGGCGTACAGGGCATGGCCGAAGGCGCCGGCGATCTTCAGCAGGAAGGCGTTGCGCTCGATCAGGCCGACGGGGCGATCGCCCTCGATGACGGGAATGACCAGGGTGTCCGGTTCGCGCTCAAAGCGCGCGAAGACGTCGCTGCCCGGCGTCTGAGGCCCGATGGCTTCTGCGCGTTCGGTAAGGGTTTCGATTGTCGGCATACTGGCCGGCACTCCACTGCGACCGGTGGACAATGCAGCGGAACCGTTTTCGGAAGGGTTAAGATGGAACCCGCCGTCTTATCGCCTTTTTTGCCCCGCCGCCGGGGCTGGTGTAGAAGGCCCGTCCGCCGAATTCAGGCCCCATCCCCTTGTCCATGCGCGCGGCCGACCGGCCGACCGCAGGTTTGTCATGAGCGAATTGTCCCAAGACGCTGAAAAGCACGCCGAAAAGTCTGCCCTTGTTCTCTTCTCCGGGGGGCAGGACAGCGCCACCTGCCTGGCTTGGGCGCTGGAGCGGTTCGACCGGGTCGAGACGGTGGGCTTCGACTACGGCCAGCGGCACGCGGTGGAGATGGACGCGCGCCTGAACGTGCGCGACGGCATGATCAAGGTGCTGCCGCAGTGGGCTGACCGGCTGGGGCCCGACCACGTCGTCGACCTGACGGGCTACGGCAAGATCGCCGAAAGCGCCCTGACCGCCGAGCGGGCCATCGAGATGGACGCGCGCGGCCTGCCGACCACCTTCGTGCCGGGCCGCAACCTGGTCTTTCTGACCTGCGCGGCGGCTCTGGCGGACCGGCGTGGGCTGGAGGTGCTGGTCGGCGGCATGTGCGAGACCGACTTCTCGGGCTATCCAGACTGCCGCCGCGACACCATCGAGGCGATGGCGCGGGCGCTCAGCCTGGGGCTGGACAAGCCGGTGGTGATCGACACCCCGCTGATGGCCCTGACCAAGGCCGAGACCTGGGCCTTGGCCGACCGGATCGGCGGCGCGGCGCTGGTCGAGCTGATCGTCGAAGCCTCGCACACCTGCTACCGCGGCGACCGCGAGCATAGGCATGACTGGGGCTACGGCTGCGGCGACTGTCCGGCCTGCGAACTGCGCGGCGCGGGCTACCAGGCGTGGATCGCGTCGTGACCTACGCGGCCAAGGAAATCTTCCTGACGGTGCAGGGGGAGGGCGGCCAGGCCGGCCGCCCGGCGGTCTTCCTGCGCTTCGCCGGCTGCAATCTGTGGAACGGGCTGGAGCGCGACCGCGCGGCGGCCGTCTGCACCTTCTGCGACACCGACTTCGTGGGGACGGACGGCGACGGCGGAGGCAAGTTCGCCACGGCCGACCTGCTGGCCGATCATGTCGCGTCAATGTGGCGGGGCCGCGAGGGGGATCCCCGGCTGGTCGTCTGCACCGGCGGCGAGCCCCTGCTGCAGTTGGACGCCCCCCTGATCGAGGCCCTGCATGCGCGCGGCTTTGAGATCGCCATCGAGAGCAACGGCACCCTGGCGGCGCCCGCCGGGATCGACTGGATCTGCGTCAGCCCCAAGGCCGACGCGCCCGTGGTTCAGACCGCCGGCCAGGAGCTGAAACTGGTCTTCCCCCAGGCCAAGGCCATGCCCGACCGCTTCGAGGGGCTCGATTTCGAGCGCTTCTGGCTGCAGCCCATGGACGGCCCCGACCAGGCCGCCAACACGGCGGCGGCCATCGAATACTGCCTGACGCACCCCAAATGGCGGCTCAGCGTCCAGACCCACAAATACATCGGCGTCCGCTAATGCCCGTCTTCGAGATCACCAAACAGGCCACCTTCGACGCGGCCCATCACTTCCCCAACGAACCCGAGGGCAGCATCTATCGTCGCGTCCACGGCCATTCGTTCACGGTCGAGGCCACGGTCCGCTCCGAGGTGCTGGACGCCGAACACGGCTGGGTCGCGGACTTGGGCGCCCTGGATCGCGCCCTGAAGGCCGCCGCCGAGAAGCTGGATCACGGCATGCTCAACGAGCATGAGGGGCTGGAATTGCCGTCGCTGGAGAACCTGTGCCTGTGGTTCGTCGGCCAGTTGAAGCCGGACTGGCCGGGCTTGTGCCGCATCCAGGTGGCGCGCCCGACCATCAACGAGCGCTGCGTCCTGAGCCTGTAGAGAAGCCCGCGCTAGCAGGTCTTGCCCTGCTGCTGGCGGCGCTCGCAGCGGCGCTGTTCGCGTTCCCACTGGCGCTGTTCGCGCTCGCGCCTGGCCCGGGATTCCTCATCCGAGGTGGTGACGGCGTCCACGCCCGCGCCGACCACGGAGGCCCCGGCGCCGACGACCGCCGCGCCCGCGCCGACGGCGGCTCCGACCAGGCAGCCCTGCAGCATCAGCGATCCCGCGAGGACGGCGGACAGGGCGGCGGCGCGTTTGACGATCTTCATGGCGAATTCTCCCGACCCGGCAGGGTTAACCCGGGATTGGTGAATACACTCTGACGCAGAGTGCGGCTTGAAATGGGGCGGGAGTGGTGGGCGGCGAGGGGTTCGAACCCCCGACCCCCTCGGTGTAAACGAGGTGCTCTGACCAGCTGAGCTAGCCGCCCGGTCGCGTGAAGCGAGGTGGGCCTTCTAGGCCGGACCGCGGAAAAGAAAAAGGCCCGCCGGTGATCCCGGCGGGCCTTTTGTCGTGTGTCGTCTACCGATCCTAGAACCGGAAGCTGGCCCGCAGGAACAGCATGTAGCGCACGTAGTTGTCGAGCATTTCGGCGTCGGCGCTGACCGACAGCATGCCCAGTTCGTTGCCGACGTTCAGGCGGAAGCCGACGATCGGGCCGCCGCCCTCGATGGTGTCCGGCGACAGGCGGAAGTCCGGACCGCCCGAGCGGAAGCGGGCGATGGTCTCGCCCGGATCGACCGAGATGTTCTGACGCCAGCCGAGACGCAGTTCCGGCTTCAGCCAGCTGTTCTGGCCCATCGACATGGCGACGTTGATCGCGGCGGTGGCCGAGAACAGGTGGCCGTCGCGGTCGTCGATCTCGAGATCGAAGCCGTCGCCGCCGCCGCTTTCGACGTGGCCGTCCTCGCTGAGCGAGAAGTACTCGGCGTAGACTTCCGGACGGATGCTGAAGCGGCCGAAGCTGCGCTCATAGGAAGCGCCGCCGGCGGCGGACAGCGTCAGGCCGTTCCAGTCGGAGGTGTTGGTTAGGTTCAGGCCGGCGCCGACGAAGCGGCGCTCGGACTCGAAGGTCGCGTAGCCGGCGGCCGCGCGAGCCCAGGTCGTCCAGTACTGGCCCTGGGCGCGCCAGTAGAGGCCCAGCTCCAGCAGGTTGGCCGACAGGACTTCCTCGGCCTCGGACTCGGGGTCCTCGAGGTCCGACGAGGTGAAGGCGACCGACAGGCCGACCGCGCCGAGACCCGTGCCGCGCTCGACGCCGCCGGCGACGCCGAAGCCTTCCGAGCGGAAGCCGTAGGAGTCGGTCTTGTCCTTGTCGGCGTAGAAGTTGATCTCCTGCACCCAGGCGCTGGTTTCGCCCGGCGCGGCCGAGGCGTTCCGGCCGGTCAGGGCGCGGGTCACGGCGTCCACGCCCGAGGCCAGGGACACCAGCGGGCCGCCCGAGTGATCCGGCAGCAGCTGTTCGTACAGGTTGATGAAGTCGTCGCGCGACAGCTGGGCCAGGAAGGCGTTGCGCATGTCGGTGTCACGGCTCAGCGAGCTGTAGAAGGCGTCGTACATGGACGCCTCGACCGAGATCAAGCCCGCTTCCTGCGTCGTGCGCTGTCGGGCGTCGGCGTAGATGGTGTTGG
>NZ_JAHFPF010000301.1 GCF_023259385.1 Brevundimonas sp.
AGTGCTGGGCGACTTCACCTTCACGGTCGACCGCTGGAAGATTGAGCAGGAGCAGATCGTCGGCCTGCTGGGCGCCCAGACGGCCCTGGCGCTGGAGTATCTGAACCGGGTGCAGGGCCAGACCAACCCGAACGTGGTGCGCTCGGCGCCGAACCAGGACGACATCGACCTGTTCGCCGGCACGGGCCTGGCCGCGGTCGGCACGGCCCAGACCATCAGCGACCGGTTCATCAACCTGCTGCCGCAGACGGTGGAAGGCATGGACTTCGGCTTCTCGTGGGCCAAGCGTCGCACCGAGTGGGGCACCTTCATCTTCCGCGCCAACGCCCAGCAGCTGCTGACCTTCTCGCGGGCGCCGGGTCCGATCGTGGACTCGCTGTACGCGGCCCGCGCGGCCGGGACCATCAACGCCCTGACCCCGCTGCCGGACTCCAGCCAGCTGATCGCCCAGAACGGCCGTCCGGAATGGAAGATCAACGCCAGCTTCACCTGGCGGCACGGCCCGTGGCGGGTCGGGGCCTCGACCCAGTATGTGAGCGAGGTCTTCCAGACGAGCCTGCTGAGCGCGACGGGCATGCCGTGGAAGGTGTCGGACCAGACGGTCTTCAACCTGTACGGCCAGTACACGTTCGAGGACCAGTTCGGCGCCGCCTCCGGGACGGAGTTCCGCGTCGGCGTGCGGGACCTGACCGACGAGGGGCCGTCGCTGGCCGACGGCGGCTATCTGGGCTCGGTCCAGCGCCCCTACGGCCGTTACCTGTACGTCGACATTTCCAAGACGTTCTGAGACTGAACTGAACCGGCGCGGATCCAACGGTCCGCGCCGGACCAGCATGCGCGGAGCCCTCATGAAGCGACTGGCCGGACTGATCGGAGCCTTGATGCTGGCGGTCCCGTCGGCGGCGTGCGCCCAGACTGTCGCCCTGCAAGCCCGGTCACCCCTGACGGCCGGCGAGCAGGCGCCGATCGCCTGCCCGGCGTCGGTGGGGCGCGAGGTCCGGTGCCTGTCTGGCCGGGACGTCAACGGCGCCTGGTACATCATCGCCATGCCGACGGCGTGGAACCACGAGCTGATCGTCCACGCCCACGGCGGTCCGCGCACCGGCGATCCTGAAGCCCCGGACTCCCTGGAGGACCTGGACCGGTTTTCGGTGATGGTGAAGCAGGGCTATGCCTGGATCGGATCGACCTACCGCCGGGGCGGCTACGGCGTGCGCATGGCCGCCGAGGACGCGGACAACAGCCGCAAGATATTCTGGGACCAGTTCGGACGCCCCGCGCGCACCATCCTGCATGGCCAGTCATGGGGCGGCAACGTCGCGGCCAAGGCGGCGGAGCTGTACGGCAAGAACGAGACCGGCCGGCTGAACTACGACGGCGTGCTGCTGACCAACGGCGTGCTGATGGGCGGCACGCGGGCCTATCAGTTCCGGGCCGACCTGCGGGCGGTCTACCAGTTCTATTGCGGCAACCACCCCTCGCGGCAGGACGGCGCCTATCCGGTGTGGCAGGGGCTGCCGGCCAACGCCACGATGACCCGGGCCGAGCTGCGCCGCCGGATCGTGGAGTGCACCGGGGTGGGCCTGTCCCAGCGCGACCGCCGCGCGGACCAGACGCGCCGCCTGCGCGATATCCTGGCGGTCACCGGCGTCGAGGAAGACGAACTCGTCGCCCACATGAACTGGGCTACCTTCCTGTTCCAGGATCTGGTGCAGAAGCGGCTGGGCGGGCTGAATCCGTTCGACAACAGCCGCACGGTCTACAGCGGCTCTTCCGACGACGCCGCCCTGAACGCGGGCGTTGAGCGGTTCACGGCGGATCCGCGAGCGGTGGCGCAATTGGCCTATGACGCCGACCTGTCCGGCCTGATCGTCGCCCCGACCGTGAGCATCCACGCCCGCCACGACCCGACCGTCACCTGGCAGGCCGAAGCGATGTACGCCGAGACGGTCGCGCGGGCGGGCCGGTCGGACCTGCTGGCGCAGGCGCTGACCGACGAAGACCAGCACAGCAAGCTGGAGGACGGCGGCTATCTGACCGCCCTGACCGCGCTCGAAGGCTGGATCGACACCGGCGTGAAGCCCGATCCCGCGGGCTTCCAGCAACGTTGTCTGACGCTGGCGGCCGCCTCGTCCTGCCGATTTGTCGCAATCCCCTGAGTAAGGTTAACTGTTCTACCTAGAAGCGAAACGCCTTGTGCACATTTGCGTGCTAGGTGTTTCTACGGGGTGGATAACCAGGGGTTAAGGTTATGGGGCGTTCCGCAAGGGCGAACCGGTTGGCGCGCGTCGCGCTGCTGGTGGATCAGCTGGCCGGCAATCTTGAACCGGAACGCATTCCGGCTCGGTCCCGACAGGCTTCGATCGCCGAGCTGGACAGCCTGTGCGAACTGCTGGCCGGACATCCTGACGATATCGACGGCCTGCTGCGCGCCTCGCTGCAGCGCCTCTGCGCGCGCATGGCGCTGGCGAGCGAGACCCGGCGTCCCCGCGTCGGCGACACGATCCGCAACCGCCGCCTGGCCCGCAACCTGCGCCGCATCGCCGCCCTCGTCGCCGCCGGCGCCGCCTTCTGGCCCATGGCCGCGGCCGCCGCGACGGACGTGCCGCCGGTCAGCGCCCCGGTCATCGTCAGCCCGCTGTCGATCGCGGTCGGCGACACCATCGTGCATCCGGTCACCGGCCTGAACGTCACCGTCACCGCCGTGGTCCCCAACGGCGTGATCGTGACCGGCGACCAGTTCATCCTGACCACCATCACCGTCGGCGCGCACCTTCCGAGTCCCGCCAACCCCGCGGTGACCTCGGCCATCGCGTCCCAGACCACGGTCTCGGGCCGGGTCGTCTCGGTGACGCTGGCCAACGGCGAGGTCGTCAACACGGTCACGACGCTGAGCACCAATCCCGGCGGTGGGCCCGCCGGCCCGCTGCCGGTCCCCACCGGCGCGGGCGACAACAACGCCTACACCGACGTGCGTCAGGCTGCGGGCGGGAGCGGCGGCCGGGACGGCGCCCTGTTCGTTTCGGCCAACTCGGGCGGCGCCGGCTCGCGCGGCGCCGACATCACGGTCGATGTGACGGCCGCACATGGCAATATCAGCACCGCGTCCAACGGTCGTCCCGGCATCATCGTGGCCAGCGTGGGCGGCAACGGCGGCTCGGGCGGCGACGGCTACCTGGGCGCCAGCGGCGCCTCGGGCGGGCGGGGCGGCGAGGGCGGCAACGTCAACCTGACCTCGCACGTCGGAACCATCTCGACCTCGGGCAACGGCTCGCACGGCGTCATGGCCCAGAGCCGGGCGGGCGTCGGGGGCGCCGGCGGTTCGGGCTACGGCTTCTCCACCGGCGGGTCGGGCGGCAGCGGCAGCGCGGGCGGCAGCGCGACCGTCACCAATTACAGCAACATCACCACCAGCGGCGTCGCCTCGCACGGCGTCTACGCCCAGTCGCTGGGCGGCGGCGCGGGCAGCGGCGGCGGCAGCTACGGCCTGTTCGGCAGCGGCGGCTCGGGCAACACCGGCGGCCACGGCGGCGCGGCGGAAGCGATCAACTACGGCCGTATCACCACCACGGGCGACGGCTCTTCCGGCGTGACGGCCCGGAGCATCGGCGGCATCGGCGGCGACGCCGGGAACGCCGGGGGTCTGGTGACCTTCAGCTCGGACGGGGCGGCGGGCGGCAACGGCGGCACGGCGATCGTGCGCGCCCAGACGGGGTCCGAGGTCTATACTTCGGGCCGGGCCTCCTACGGCCTGTTCGCCCAGTCGATCGGCGGCGGCGGCGGCGAAGGCGGCTTCAGCGTCGGCCTGGGCACGATCGGATCAGGCGGCGGCACGGGCGGCAACGGACAGATCGCCCAGGTCTTCGCCCAGAACGGCACCTTCATCACCACCACCGGCGAGGCTTCGCACGGCATCTTCG
>NZ_JAHFPF010000302.1 GCF_023259385.1 Brevundimonas sp.
GCGCACCAGGTGGCCCTTGCCCAGACCGCCGATGGCTGGGTTGCACGACATCTCGCCGATGGTCTCGAGCTTCTGGGTCAGCAGCAGGGTACGCGCGCCGGCGCGCGAGGACGCAGCGGCGGCTTCGCAGCCGGCGTGGCCGCCGCCGATGACGATGACGTCGAAGGAGTTCATCGCGGGGACATAGTCGAAAACGCCCCCTTTCGCCACCGGAGTCGGCGGCGTGTTTCACGTGAAACAGATCACTTCCCGATGCAGAAGGTCGAGAAGACCTCGCCCAGAATGTCCTCGACTCCGATGGCGCCGGTCACCCGGGCCAGGGCGTCCGCCGCCCGGCGCAGGTCGTCGCCCGCCATCTCCGGCGCGATATCCAGGGCGCGTCGCCCGGCCTGCACGTCGGCCAGGGCCTCCTCCAGCCGCCGCCGATGCCGCTCTCGCGTCACCGCCGGGAAGTCCGCGCCGGAAAGGTCGCGCGCCAGCCGGGTCGCGATCCAGTCGTGCAGCGCCGCCATCCCCTCCCCCGTGGCGGTGCTGACCGCCAGCGCTTCCTGACCGGTGGGGGGAGGCGCGCGCTCGATATCCGCCTTGGTCAGGACCAGCAAATCGCCGGGCCGAACATAGTCCGCCGCCACGCCTGCGGGGTCGCCCGGCGCCCGAACCCATAGCCGTAGCTCGGCCTGTTCCGCCCGCGCCCGCGCCCGGCGCACCCCCTCGGCCTCGACCACGTCCGCGCTATCGCGCAGTCCGGCCGTATCCGACAGGGTCACGGCGTAGCCGCCGATGATCAGGTCGGCGTCCAGCACGTCGCGCGTGGTCCCTGCGATCGGCGTCACGATCGCCGCCTCGCGCGCCACCAGCGCATTGAACAGCGACGACTTGCCCGCATTGGTCTCGCCGATCAGGACGATGCGATAGCCCTCGCGCACCCGCTCCCCCCGACCCGAATCCGCCAGGGCGGCCTTCAGGTCAGCGATTAGTCCATCCAGCACCGGCCCCGCGGTCCGCGCCAGATTGTCCGGCACCTCCTCGTCAGGGAAGTCGATCTCGGCTTCGACCAGGGCCAGGGCTTTCAGCAGATCGCGGCGGAAGCCGGCGTAGGCGGCGCCCAGGGCGCCGTCCAGCTGACCCAACGCCTGCGCCGCCTGGGCCGTGGTCTCGGCGTCGATCAGGTCGGCGACCGCCTCGGCCTGGGCCAGGTCCATCCGCCCGTTCTCGAAGGCCCGGCGGGTGAACTCGCCCGGATCCGCCGGACGCAGACCCAGCGCGACCAGGGCCGCGCTGGCCGCCTCGACCACCGCCCGGCCCCCGTGCAGGTGCAGTTCGGCGCAGTCCTCGCCGGTATAGGAGTTCGGCCCGGGAAAGCGCAGCACCAGCGCCTGATCGATGATCCGCCCCGCGTGCGTCAGCGTCCGCAACGAGGCCATCCGCGCCTTCAGGTCCGGTGCGCCGAGCGCGGCCAGGGTGGCGTCGGTCGCGGGACCGCTCAACCGCACGATTGCGATGGCGCCCCGTCCCGGCGGGGTGGCTAGGGCGAAGACGGTGTCGGTCATGCCGAAATCTCCTCCCCCTCATGGAGGAGGTGGCGCGGCGCGCGCGCGGCGTGACGGAGGGGGCGACAGGGGCGCGGGACGGACCCCCTCCACCGCTTCGCGGTCCCCCTCGCCCAAGAGGGGGAGGAGACCAGCATCACGGCTTGACCGCGCTTTCCATCAGACGTCGGAACTGGTCCTGGGCCTGCAGGCCGAAGCTGGTCCAGGTCTTCATTAGCTCGTCGGGCTGCATGGCCGAGATGTTGTCGTCCATTCGCTTCTTCATTTCGGCGACCAGATGCTCGTTCAGCGGGGCCACATCCGGCAGACCCATGAAGGCCCGCGCCTCGGCCGGGGTGCAGTCGATCTCGACATTGATTTTCATGGGATCGCTCCAATCTGAACAGGACCGTTTTAGGCCGATCCGGCCGCGTAAAGGAACCCGCTCATGGCCCTCCCCTCGATCCAGCAGGCCGTCCGCTTCGACCGCACCGGAGGACCGGACGTGCTTGAGCTGGTCGAGGTCCCCGTGCCCTCGCCCGGCCCCGGGGAAATCCTGATCCGCCAAGCCGCCGTGGGATTGAACTTCATCGACATCTACCAGCGCACTGGCCTCTATCCCCTGCCCCTCCCCTCGGGTCTCGGACGGGAGGCGGCGGGCATGGTCGAGGCGGTCGGCGACGGCGTCACCCGCTTCAGGGTGGGCGATCGGGTCGCCACCGCCACCGCCCCGGTCGGCGCCTATGCGCAGTTCCACGTCCTGCCCGAGAGCGCCGCGGTCGCTGTGCCGGATGACGTCAGCCTGGAGACCGCCGCCGCCGTCATGCTCAAGGGGATGACCGCCGAGTTCCTGGTGCGCCGGACGTTTCACGTGAAACAGGGCGACGAGATCCTGCTCCACGCCGCCGCCGGCGGCGTCGGCCTGATCCTGGCCCAGTGGGCCAAGTTGCTGGGTGCGACCGTCATCGGTACGGTCGGCTCGGAAGCCAAGGCGGCCCTCGCCCGCACCCACGGCAGCGACCATGTGATCCTTTATGATCGCGAGGACGTCGCCGTTCGGGTCAAGGACCTCACCGACGGTCGGGGCGTCGCCGTCGCCTATGACTCCGTCGGCCAGTCCACCTTTGAGTCGTCCTTGGCCAGCCTGAGGAAGCGCGGGACCCTCGTGCTGTTCGGCAACGCCTCTGGCCCGGTCCCGCCGTTCGACCCCCTGCGCCTGTCGCGCGGCGGCTCGCTCTACGTCACCCGCCCGACCCTGTTCGACTACGTCGCCACCGTCGAGGAGCTCGACGCCAGCGCTGCCGCCCTGTTCGATGTCATTCGCTCGGGCGCGGTCAAGGTCGAGATCGGACAGACCTTCCCACTGGCCCATGTGCGCGAGGCGCACGAAGCTTTGGCCAGTCGCCGGACCACCGGCTCGACCCTGCTCATTCCCTGACAGCAAAAAGGCCCCGGATCGGTCCGGGGCCTTTTCGTATCCGTCCGGCAACCGCCGGTCAGGTGTTCATCGACTGGAAGAAGTCGGCGTTGTTCTTGGACTGGCGCAGCTTGTCGAGCAGGAACTCGATCGCGTCCTGGGGGCCCATCGGATTGAGGATTCGGCGCAGGACGTAGGTCTTGGCCAGCTGATCCTTCGGCGTGATGAGGTCCTCCTTACGGGTGCCGGACTTGAGCACGTCGATGGCGGGGAAGATGCGCTTGTCGGCGACCTTGCGGTCCAGCACGATTTCCGAGTTACCGGTGCCCTTGAACTCTTCGAAGATGACCTCGTCCATCCGCGAGCCGGTGTCGATCAGGGCGGTGGCGATGATGGTCAGCGAGCCCCCCTGCTCCACGTTCCGCGCCGCGCCGAAGAAGCGCTTCGGACGCTGCAGGGCGTTGGCGTCGACGCCCCCGGTCAGGACCTTGCCCGACGACGGAACGGTGGCGTTGTAGGCGCGGCCCAGGCGGGTGATCGAGTCCAGCAGGATGACCACGTCCTTCTTGTGCTCGACCAGGCGCTTGGCCTTTTCGATCACCATCTCGGCGACGGCGACGTGGCGGGTGGCCGGCTCGTCGAAGGTCGAGGCGATGACCTCGCCCTTCACCGTGCGCTGCATGTCCGTCACTTCTTCCGGGCGCTCGTCGATCAGCAGGACGATCAGGAAGACTTCCGGGTGGTTGCGCTCGATCGACTTGGCGATGTTCTGCAGCATGACCGTCTTGCCGACGCGCGGCGGGGCCACGATCAGGCAGCGCTGGCCCTTGCCGAGCGGGGCGACGATGTCGATCACCCGGCCCGAACGGTCCTTCAGGGTCGGGTCCTGGATTTCCATGTGGATCCGCTCTTCGGGATAGAGCGGGGTCAGGTTGTCGAACAGGACCTTGGTCTTCACCATCTCGGGGTCT
>NZ_JAHFPF010000052.1:0-13453 GCF_023259385.1 Brevundimonas sp.
GGCGAGATGCTGGACTGGGAGGCTCCGACAGGCGGCTATCTGCTTCAGGCCAGCCTGGCGTCGGGCGTGGTCGCGGCGGACGGGCTGCTGGACTGGCTGGGTCCCGCGGGGCAGGGTGACCGCCCGTCCTGACCGCCCGGAGTATCCGCATGCGCCTGAGATCGATCCTCGTTTCGGCCACGGCGCTGCTCTGTCTCGCGAGCGCCGCCCCCAGTCTGTCCTGGGCCCAGCAGGCCGACCCGGCCCGCCTCAACGAGTACACCCGCGTCCTCGCCTCGGATGAATTCGAAGGCCGGGGCGTGGCCACGCCGGGCGAACAGAAGACCGTCGACTATGTAGTGGCGCAATTCCGGGCGCTCGGCCTCGAGCCGGGGGGACCGGACGGCCAATGGGTGCAGACCGCCCATCTCAGCCGCACCCAGCAGGACGGACCCGCCGTCATCACGGCCACCGTCGGCGGCGCGACCCGGACGCTGGAGCGGGGTCCGCAGATCCTCGTGGCCAGCGACCGGCCCGTCGACCGCATCACCGTCGCTGACGCTCCAGTGATCTTCGCCGGCTATGGCGTCGATGCGCCCGAGCGGAACTGGGACGACTTCAAGGACGTCGATGTGCGGGGCAAGATCCTGCTCGTCATCGTCAACGACCCCGACTTCGGCGCGCCCGAGGGCCACCCTGTGACGGGCCGGTTCGACGGCAATGCGATGACCTTCTACGGTCGCTGGACCTACAAATTCCAGGAGGCGGCGCGGCAGGGGGCCGCGGGCGTTCTGGTCATCCACGACACCGCCGGCGCCGGCTATGGCTGGAGCGTGCTGGAGAACTCCTCCACCGCGCCCGACTTCGACATCGTGCGGACCAACTGGGAGGCCGAGCGCGTGCCGGCCCAAGGGTGGATCCAGGGCGCGGTGGCGGAACAGCTGATCCGCGACGCGAATCTCGACTACGCCGCCCTGCGCGATCAGGCCCGTACGCCGGAGTTCCGGCCGGTCGCACTGCCCGGGGTGACGATGTCGATCGACTTCGGCCAGACCCACGCCAACATCGAAAGCCGCAACATCCTGGCCCGCATTCCGGGGTCGGAGCATCCGGACGAGACGGTGCTCTACGGCGCCCACTGGGACGCCTATGGCCGCGCCACGCCGAAGAACGGCGATGACATCTATAACGGCGCCGTGGACAACGCGACCGGCGTGGCCGCCGTGCTGGAACTGGCGCGGCTGTTCAAGGAAGGCCCGCCGCCGCAGCGCTCGGTGGTCTTCGCCGCCTGGACCGCAGAGGAGGCGGGGCTGCTGGGCGCGGAATACTACGCCGCAAATCCGGTCTGGCCGCTGGAGACCACGGTCGCCAACATCAATATGGACAGCTTCCTGCCGGGTACGGAGGTCTCGCCCGAGATCGTCGTCATCGGCGCCGGCAAGAGCCAGACCGACGCCTGGATCGAACGTCGGGCGACGGAACAGGGCCGCCGCCTGATCCCCGACCCCGCGCCGCAGGCCGGCGGCTTCTACCGCTCCGACCACTTCCCGCTGGCCAAGATGGGCGTCCCAGCCCTGTTCGCCGCCGCCGGCTTCACCGGCCACAACGCCGCCAGCCGGGACTACGTCCAGAACCGCTATCATCAGCCTTCGGACGAGTGGACGCCGGACTGGGTGATGGACGCCGCCGCCGTGGACGTGAACCTGCTCTACGCCGTCGGCCGCGACCTGGCCGACAGCCGGGAGTGGCCGCAATGGAACGCAGGCGCCGAGTTCGAGGCGGCGCGGAACGCCTCGGCGGATCGGCGGGAGTGACGGACGCGGGCGAGGCCGGTAGGAGGACCGCATGACCGACCTGCCCGACATCCACGGCGTCTGCCCGCCCGAATTCGCCGCCGTGAAGGACGCCTTCGCGGCCAACTTCACCGATGCGCCCGAGGGGCTGAACGAGCAGGGCGCGCGGTTCAGCGTCTGCAGGGGCGGCGAGGTGATCGTCGACCTGTGGGGCGGCTGGGCCGACGCGGCGAAGACGGTTCCGTTCGGCGAGCGGACCCTGACGCCCGTCTTCTCGACCGGCAAGGCGGTCATGGCCCTGCTGATCGCGACCTGCGTCGAGCGCGGCCTGCTGGACTATGAGGCGACGGTCGCCAGCTACTGGCCGGCCTTCGGACAGGCGGGCAAGGATCGCATCACCGTCGGCCAGATGATGAGCCACCAGGCGGGTCTGCCGGGGTTCGACACCACCGAGGATCCGGCGATCTGGTTCGACCGCGAGGCGACCCTGGCCCGACTGTGCGCCCAGACGCCGATGTGGGAGCCGGGCACCGCGTCAGGATACAGCCCGATCGTCATCGGCTATCTGGCCGGCGAGCTGTTCCGCATCGTCGACGGGCGGACCATGGGCACGGCGCTGCGGCAGGACTTCCCCGGCCTGGACCTGTGGATCGGCCTGCCGGAGGCGGAGCACGACCGGGTGGCGCAGATGCGCAAGCCGGCCAAGGCGACGGACCTGGGGACCATCGACGCCATCAAGACCGCCGCCTTCCTGGACAAGGGCTCGTCGCCCGGCGGGCGGGGCTCGGCCGAGTGGCGCTCGATCGAGATCCCGTCGGCCAACCTGCACGGGACCGCCCATGACCTGGCCCGCATCGCCGGCGTCATCGCCAACGGCGGCGCGTTCGAGGGACGGACCATCCTGTCGCCGGAAACCCTCGCCGCCGCGACGCGCGAGCGCATCCACGGCCTGGACAAGGTGCTGCCCTTCGTCATGGGCTGGGCGGCCGGCTTCACCCGCAACGACGGGCTGAACATCTTCGGCCCGGACGAGACCACGGTCGGCCACTGCGGCTGGGGCGGCAGCTGCGTCCTGGCAGACCCGGCGCGCGGCCTGTCGGCGGCCTATGTGATGACCCGCCAGTCGGCCTATCTGATCGGCGACCCGCGCGCCCAGCGGCTGATCGGGGCCCTCTACGGCGCGCTCTGACTTCGCTTCGGCGCCGTCAGGGCGCCGATGATCCCGGCGGCGAAGGCCGCCAGCGCGCAGCTGAACATCACCCAGATGTAGCCCCAGTGAAACGCGTTCCTCAGCCCGCCGTCGTCGGTCTCTCCCGCCATGAAGGCGCCGAGCAAGTCCCGGGCGACGCCACGGCCCTCGGCATGGTGGGCGAACTGCGCCGACAGCACCACGCCCAGCACCGCGACCGCCAGCAGACCGGCTACTCGGGCGACGGCGTTGTTGATCCCCGAGGCCACGCCGGTGTGGCCTTCGGGAACGGCGCCCATCACCGCCGCCGTCAGCGGTCCGACCGCCAGCGTCATGCCGACGGCCAGCACGGTCATTCCGGCCAGGGGACCTCCGACATAGCCCGCGGTGCGCGGCATGATGGCCAGAAGGATCAGGCCGACGCCGGCCAGGGCGGGGCCCAGCCCCAGCGACAGCCGCGCTCCGAACCGGTCGGCCAGCTTTCCGGCCGCGCCCGAGAACAGACTCATGATCACGGCGAAGGGCAGCATGGCGGCGCCCGCCATCGTCGCGCTCCAGCCGTGCACCCGGATCAGCTGGAACGGCAGGAAGAACATCGCCCCGCCGAGCGCGAAATAGAGCAGCAGGGTCAGCAGGTTGATCCCGCTGAACACAGGGGACCGGAACAGGCCCAGCGGCATCATCGGGTGTTTCTCCCGCGCCTCGGCCCACACGAAGGCGGCCAGAAGGGCCGTTCCGCCCACGAGGCCGCCGACGATCCACGGGTCGGTCCAGCCCAGGTCCGGCGCCGCCGTCAGCGCCCAGGTCAGGGCGGCCAGCCCGGTCATGGCCAGCACGGCGCCGAGCCAGTCCAGTCCCTTGGCGTCCGCGTCCCGGCTTTCGGGCACGGCCTTCAGGGTGACCAGGGCGGTCAGGGCGGCCAGCGGGACATTGATCCAGAAGATGAAGCGCCAGTCCGCCGCATCGGCCAGCCAGCCGCCGACCAGCGGACCGATCATGCCGAACAGGGCGCCCGCCCCGGCCCAGGTCCCGAAGGCCTTGCCGCGCTCCTCGGGCGGGAAGACCGCGCCGATGACGGCCAGGGCCCCCGGCGTCAGCAGGGCCGCGCCGACCCCCTGCACCGCCCGCCCCGCGATCAGCAGTTCGACGCTCGGCGCCAGGCCGCAGGCGACGGAGGCGAGGGCGAAAAGCGCCACCCCGATCAGGAAGACCCGGCGCCGTCCGAACCGGTCGCCCGCCGCCCCGCCGATCAGCACCAGGGCGCCCAGGGTCAGCAGATAGGCGTTCGACACCCACTGCACGGCGGCGGGCCCGGCGCCCAGATCGCGCTGGATGGCGGGCAGGGCCACACCCAGGGCCGAGCCGTCGATGAAGGTCAGGCTGCTGCCCAGCACCGTGGCGACCAGCACCCAGTGTTTACGGCTCTTGGACAGGGTCATGAACCGACGCTACGCCGGTTCAGCGGAATCCTTCAACGCCTGACGCGCGGCGCGCACCCGGAACCAGGCGGCCGCCGCGAACACGCCAGCGCCGATCCAGATGAAGGCGAAGGAGGCGATGCGAAGCCCTGTCAGCGCCTCGCCCGCCCAGACGCCGACGGCGAACTGAAGGGTCGGGGCCAGGAACTGGATGAAGCCGATGGTCGACAGCGGCAGACGGCGCGCGGACCAGGCGAACAGGGCCAGGGGCAGCACCGTCGCCGGCCCGTTGACCAGGGCCCACAGGGTGTTCGTCGGGCTGTCGAAGGCCACGCCCGCGCCGGCGTGCTGCAGCCACAGCACCCAGACCAGCCCCAGCGGCGCCAGCAGCAGGCATTCGACCAGCAGGCCGGCCTGCGCGTCGATCGGCACGCGCTTGCGGATCACGCCGTAGCTGGCGAACGACAGGGCCAGGGCGATGGAGATCCACGGCGGCCGACCCAGGGCCACCGCCTGGAGCGTGACGCCGACGGCGGCCAGGCCGATGGCGACCCAGCCCCATTTGTCGATCTTCTCGCGGAACAACCACAGGCCCACGACCATGTTGAGCAGCGGGTTGATGTAGTAGCCGAGGCTGGCTTCCAGGGTGGAATGGTGGGTGGTCGCCCAGACGTAGATGCCCCAGTTCACTGCGATCAGCACCGTCGACAGCGACAGCCAGGCCAGGACCTTGGGCGTGCGGAAGACCGCCAGGACCTGGCCGCCCTGTTTCGCCAGCAGGACCAGCAGGCCCGCGACCACCACCGCCCACAGGGCGCGGTGGGCCAGGATTTCGAACGCGTCGAAGCCGACGGCGTGCTGGCCCATGAACAGCAGGGGCATCAGCCCCCACAGAGTGTAGCAGGCGAAGGCGGACAGCAGGGCGGGACGGCTCTGGTCGGAGCCGGGAGCGGGGGCCATGGGCTTCTCCTTCGCCGACGGACTAGTCCGGGGAGGGCGGCGAGGCTGGCGGGAAACGGCCGCGTCTGGAGACGCGCCGACGCTTAGACAGTCAGGGTGCGATAGCCGCTGGAGGATTTGATCGTGCCGGTCTCATCGAGCAGCTGGGCGATCTGGACGGCGTTCAGGGCCGCGCCCTTGCGCAGGTTGTCCGACACCACCCAGAACGACAGGCCGTTCTCGACCGTGTGATCCTTGCGGATGCGGCTGACGTAGACGGCGTGCTCGCCGGCGGCGTCGACCGGGGTGATGTAGCCGTCGGCCTCGTGCTTATCGATGACCTGCACGCCGGGCGCGTCACGCAGGATGGCGCGGGCCTCGTCGGGGCTGATCGACTTGTCGAACTCGACGGTCACCGACTCGGAGTGGCCGACGAAGACCGGCACGCGGACGCAAGTGACCGTCAGCTTGATGTTCGGATCCAGCATCTTGTGGGTCTCGTCCCACATCTTGGCTTCCTCGTCGGTGTAGCCGTCGTCGCGGAACGAGCCGATGAAGGGCAGGACGTTGAAGGCGATCTGCTTGGGGAATTTTTTCGGCGTGGCGTCGCCCAGGCCGTAGATGGCCTTGGTCTGGTTCCACAGCTCGTCCATGCCTTCCTTCCCGGCGCCCGACACCGACTGATAGGTCGAGACCACGACGCGCTTGATCTTGGCGGCGTCGTGCAGGGGCTTCAGGGCCACGACCAGCTGGACGGTCGAGCAGTTGGGGTTGGCGATGATGTTCTTCTTCTTCGCCAGCTTGATGTCGTCCGGATTCACTTCCGGCACGATCAGCGGCACATCCGGGTCCATGCGGAAGGCGGAGGAGTTGTCGATCACGATCGGACCGGCCTTGCCGATCTTTTCGGACCATTCCTTCGACACCCCGCTGCCGGCCGACATCAGGACCAGGTCAACGGTCGAGAAGTCGAACTGCTCCAGGTCCTGGGCCTTCAGCGTGCGGTCGCCGAAGGAGACCTCCATGCCTTTGGATTTGCGCGAGGCGATGGCGTGCATTTCATCGACGGGGAATTCCAGTTCCTCGATGATGTTCATCATCTCCCGACCGACATTGCCGGTGGCGCCAACGACAGCGACGCGATAGCCCATGAGCATATTCCTTGGTGCGCCGACGCTCGCCACGCGGTGGCTTGCGGCTTGAGCGCGATAGGGGGTGTGGATAAGCAAGATTGCATGTAGCCCTTCGCAGGCGCGAAGCAATCGCTTTTCAGGCGGGACGGCGACGGTTAAGCCCGAGAACGATGTCCTCTCGCATACGCACAGCTTATGATCGCCGTTTGGCCGATGGGCGGCTGACGCCCGATCCGTCGCAGGTGACGGTGGTTGAGGCGCTCGGGCGGCTGGAGGCCGACCTTGAGAAACGGGGCCTGTTCGGCGCCCGGCCGGAGGTGCGCGGCGTCTATCTTTGGGGCCCGCCGGGACGCGGCAAATCCATCCTGATGGACCTGTTCTTCGCCAGCGCGCCGGAAGAGCGGAAGGTCCGCGCCCATTTCCATGCCTTCATGGCCCGCATCCACGACCTGATCGGCCAGTGGCGCAAGGGCGACAAGAAGGCTCGCCAGGCGGTGTTCGGGACGCACAAGGGCGACGATCCCATCGAGCCGGTGGCCGACCTGATCGCCTCGGAAGCCCGGCTGCTGTGCTTCGATGAGTTGCAGGTCACCGACATCGCCGACGCCATGATCCTGGGCCGGCTGTTCGAAGCCCTGTTCGAGAAGAAGGTGGTGCTGGCCGTCACCTCCAACCGCGCGCCGGACCAGCTCTATCTGAACGGAATCAACCGCCAGCTCTTCCTGCCCTTCATCGACATGATCGAGGCGAAGTGCGAGGTCGTCTCGGTTCAGGGCGCCCGGGACTGGCGGCTGGACCGGCTGAGGGGCGACCGGATGTGGTTCGCGCCGAACGACGCCGACGCCCGCGCCGGTTTCGAAGCCCTGTGGTCCGACCTCAAGGGCGACCAGCAGGAGTGTCCGACGCATCTGACCGTTCTGGGCCGTGACGTGGTCATCGAGCGGACCGACGGCGGCATGGCGCGCGCGACGTTCGAGGAGCTGTGCGGTCGTCCGCTGGGACCGCAGGACTATCTGGCCGTCGCCGGACGTTTCCACACCGTCTTTATCGAGGCCGTCCCGGTCCTGGGCCCCGCCAATCATCACGAGGCGCGCCGCTTCGTGACCCTGATCGACGCCCTGTATGAGGCGAAGACGCGGTTGGTGGCGCTGGCCGCCGCTCCGCCCGAGGCGCTTTACACCGAGGGCGTCGGCGCCTTTGAGTTCGAGCGGACGGTCTCGCGCCTGAATGAAATGGCCTCGGCGGACTGGCTTGAACACGAAAGAGCGGCTTAGAGCGAAATCGGTTGAGTTGGACGCCGTCCAACTCAGCTCAGATTTCGCTCCAGCATGATTCTGGAGCCTGATTCACGGCATCAGCGGAATCGCGAAGCGATTCCACTTCAGCCGATCAGGCTCTAGGGTGTGGCCACAATTTCGCTTCGCCGGTCGGACCTGATCGCGAACCCACGGAGATCGCCATGCGCCGCCTGACCCCCTTCGCCGCCGCTCTCAGCCTGACGCTCGCCGTCGCCCTGCCGGCCGTCGCCCAGACTCCGCCCCCGGCGGCGGCGGCGCCCGAGCGCGGCGTGGTTCCGGCCGAGGTGAAGGCCTGGCTGACCAGCCTGGGCGGCACGGTCGCAGACCCCGCGCCGGTCGACGGCGGCTTCCTGCTGCGCGTGTCCGACGAACCGCTTCCGTGGAGCCTCAGCCTGTTCGGCTGCCAGACCCGCTGCGACGACATCCAGTACAACGCCGTCTTCACCGGCCCGATCACCGAGGCCCAGGTCACCGCCTGGAATCGTGACAACCGCTACCTGAAGGCGGTCTGGGTCGCCCCCGCCACGGCGGGCGCCGACGCCACCATCCTGGCCCAGTACGATGTCCTGCTGCTCGCCGACGGAAACACCCAGCTGCAGGAGCCGACCTACATCTGGCTCCAACTCCTGACCCAGTTCGCCCGCACCCTGTTCCAGAGCGTCGCTCCGGCGGCTCCCGCGGCGTCTTCGCCGGGCCAGTGATCCCGGGATTGTGAGAGCGGGCTCGGTCATGATCGATGACGCTCCGTCCCCGCCTGCGGCACACGTCCCGGCGACCCGGGCTGAGTCGCGATCAAACCGAACGGAAGGGGCCGCGAATTATTGTCGCGGCCCTTTTTCATTGGGACGCGCTCGAACGATCCGGCTCCGGACAAAGCGGGGCGCGCGGACTCGCATACCGCGAACGGCCCGCGCCGAACGCCCTTTCTCACGCATTCATCTGTCTGTCAGGTGCTCAACACTACCTTGGGGCGTTAAGGATGAACGTGGTCCCGGCGCCTCGAAAGCCGCGTGAAGAATCAAGGCTCTGGACGGCCACGACCTAACGGACTTAGCTGTCTCCGGGAGGGGTCGCGGAATGCCGGAAAGGTTGACGAAACGGCAGGAAGAATGCCTGCGCCTGTCGGCGACCATGACCGACAAGGAGATCGCGCGCGCGCTCGGCATCTCCGAAAACACCGTCGACAAACACTTCCGCGAAATCCTCCGGAAGTTCGGGGTCAACACGCGAAAAGCCGCCTTGCGCCTACTGGCGTCTGACGCGTCATACGCGACGGACGCCATACCGCCCGGCCCTTTTTCAACGCCAGATCGCGGGGTCGATGCGGACCGGGTCGCCGGTTCCCTCGCCTCCACTGTCCCAGCCGACCGCAGCCTCTACGGAGTCTACAGCCGACTGGGACGGTGGCGGACGCCAGGATCTCTGCGCGTCCGGACCTTCGCCATCTTCGGATGGGCCATGGTCGGGCTGATCCTGCTGACCATCCTTACGGGGCTGGTCGGTCTGGTCTTCGGGGGAACGGATCCTTTCGCACCGACAGGTGGCAATCCCTGACCCTGAAGGATCTCATGAACATCGCTCAGAAGCCCGACCAGTACGCCAGCGCCGTCGCGCTGGATCTGCGGGAAGCCGAACACATGATCGACGCGGCCGGCGCCCGGCTGGCCGACATGATCTCCCACGCCCTGTCCGGCCGCATGAGCGCCGGCCTGGCCGCCGGCGCCGGTCACCGGGCGTTCAGCGCCGCCGCCAAGGCGCTGCACACCCTGACCGAAGCCCGCGGCGAGCTGGTCGAGGCCCATGGCCACGCCCTGCGCGACGCGCGCCGCATGGGGCTGAACCACACCCTGCTGATCCCGGGCGAGACCAAGCCCCAGGACGGCGAGGTGCTGACGCCCAATCCGAAACCGACCGGCCGTCTGGCCACGGTCTGACGATCAGCCCCGCGTGACCACAATCGTGATCATCGCCATCACCCTCGCGGGTGTGCTGGCCCTGTTCCGCTTCGGCGGATGGGAAGAGCGCGCCGTCGGCGTGATGGTTCTGGCCCTGCTGATCCTCATTCGCGTCGTGGAGCCGATCCAGATCGGCACCCTGCGCGCCGGAGTGGCGGGACTGGAGATCGCCTTCCTGTTCGCGATCCTGTGGCTGACCTATGTCCGTGATCGCTGGTGGCTGACCGCCCTGGCCGGCTTCCAGCTGATCTCGGTCCTGACCCACGTCGTACCCGTGCTGGCCGCCGGCCGGCACTTCGCATGGACCGCCATCACCATCCGCCTGGAGGTGTGGCTACTGATCTGTATCACTTTCTTCGTCGGCGCCTGGGAAGCCTGGGCCGCTCGACGCTTTGCCCGGGAGGGCGGGTTTCATGACCAAGACAAACATCGATCAAGCCTGGTCGATCTGGACGCAATCCAGCGGCCCTGACACCAGCGACGAGGTCCGGCGCGCCCGCGCCGAGGCCCAGATCCTCGACCAGAAACCGGAGACGCCCAAGCACGCGGCGATGATCCTGGAAGTGCTCCAGGACAATCTGCGCGCCGGCAGCCGGACGGACGACCGGGACCTGGGCGCCCTGGCCCGGCTGACCGCCTTCATGCGGCGCCTGGACCAGGACCCGCGCGTCGCCGGCTGAGGTTCAGTCCGTAAGGTCGGCCGGCAGGATCTGGCTGGACAGCAGGGTCTCCATGCCCCGCCAGTGATCCGGTCCCTGCCGCTCGACCCAGGCCTGAACCACGTCGCGGCCCAGGCCGTAGTTGATGATGTAGCTGCGGTAGGTGTCGATGAAGCGCAGCCGCTGGGTCGCCTTGGCGCGGTCGGCGAGACTGTATTTCATCAGCCGCTCGATGCTCTCGTCGCGGCTGACGCGTCCGGCCAGATAGTCGTCGGCGATGGTGTATTCGGCGCGGGCCAGGCGGCGGGTCAACGCGCCCAGCCGGGCCTTCTTCTCCGCCGTCGCCGGGTCCAGGCCGGCCAGGGGGAACAGCACCTCGCGCTCGAAACGGGTTCCCTCGCTGCCGGGGAAGGCCAGGTCGATGCCGTAGTTGGCGCTGCCCTCGGCGACGAAGGACATGGGGCTGAACAGCGGATAGACGCTCATCTCCACCCAGCCCCGGTCGCGCACGAAGGTCTGTTCCAGCAGGGCGTTATAGACGTGATGGCCGGGATAGCCCTCGTGGCAGCCCAGATCGATGGCGCGCTCGGTGTAGATCGGGAAGTCGGCGTTGATCTCGATCTTGGACTGCGAATTGCCTTGGTAATAATTATAGCCGGACCACGGCTTGTCGCCGACGAAGGCCAGGGTGAAGTTCTCGTTAGCGGGCAGGCGGATGTGACGGGCGGTCCGCGCGCGGCACTCGGCGATGGCGGCGTCCATGACGGCCTGCAGCCGATCCTTCGGAATGACGTAGTGCGATTTGAACTCGGTCACCCGGTCCGACAGGGCCCCCGGGCCGGGCAGCAGGGCGTCGATCTCGGCCAGCACCGTGTCATAGTCCGACAGGGGCTTCAGCTCGGGCCGCACGCCGAACAGGGCGAAGGCCTCGTCGGCGAAGCTCATCTTCTCGCCCGACAGCATGCGCAGGCGGGCCGAAGCCGCCGAAACGTGGGCCAGCAGATAGGCCTTGCGCTGGACGGTCATGGCCTCCGCGCCGGTCGTGGAGATGGCGTTCAGACGACCGGTCAGCGTCGCGGCGCCCTGGATCAGCTGCGGCACGGTGCGCGGATTGGCGTGCGCCGCCGCCTGCCACTCGGCCGGGCCGTAGTAGGCGTCGACATAGCCGGGCTCGCGCTCGCCGATCTCCAGGATCAGGGCGACATAGTCGCGGGCCACCGCGTCCAGGGTGTCGCCCCCGGGTCCGGTCGGCGGAGCTGACGGCGCGGTGGCGCAGGCCCCCACGAGACAGAGCAGGGCGAGAATGAGGGCGCGCATCGGAACCTCCCGTCGATGAAGCGGCGGCAGGCTAGACCATTTTTGCTTCAGGGCGACCCGCCCTGAATCCAAAAAATGGTCCGGCATCATCCGGGAGCGAAATCTGAGCTGCGCGGGACCGATGTCCCGCACCGCCGATTTCGCCCTAGGCCCCGCGGCGCCGTCCGGCCAAGAGCGGTCATGCTTTCGGGATTGAGGGCGGGCCGCTCATCCTGTAGAGGCCTTGCCTCCGGCGTTCTCGCCGCCAGACGCACCCGTAGCTCAGCTGGATAGAGTACTGCCCTCCGAAGGCAGGGGTCAGAGGTTCGAATCCTCTCGGGTGCGCCATTTTCCCTTTCGAATGTAGACGCCTATGGCCATCGACTCAGTTTTCACTGAGTCCACAAGACGCGCCCGAACGTGCGCGGCCGCGCATTGCAGCAGGATCTCCGGAACCGCTCGTTCAGCGTCAATCTGCGTGGTCGGCGGACGAGGCGCACAGGTAACCGATCTGGGCCGGACGACGGCGTGCCGATCCGATGCGACAAGGGAGGCAGGACTCATGCAAAGTGAGTGGCCGAGCGAAGGCTGCTGCCAAAAGCCCTTGCAGCGCTCAGAGCGACATTTCGTTGGACAAAACTCACATATTAGGTGATAAAGTCACATCTTCAGCGAAAAACAGGAGGCGCGAAGGTGACTACCCAAACGAACGGTATCCCGTCGATCAGCAGTGGAGAGTTTCGCATGGTGCGGCAGCTCCTGAACGATACGCAGGAGACATTCGGGAAACGCCTCGGCCTCTCCAAACGCACCATCGAGGAGTACGAAGCGGGCCGACGCGAAATCCCGATCTATATCCGGGACGCGCTTCACCTCGCCTGCATGAAGGCCGCACTGGAACGACGCAATCCACGGCTGGCCACCGAGGCGACTGGTCAGCTCGCAGAGAAACTTGCGGACCTGCGAGCCGAGGTACAATTCGGAGACCAGGTGAACGGTTGGGCGTTTGCGGTAGCGGACCGTCAAGCTGAAGGTGCGTCGGTCACCTATGCTTGGGCCGTGGCTGTAGACGATATGACGGCGGCGAGCGCGGTACTTAGCAAACGGACCCCTGCTCCACCCACAGGCTTCAGGCCATTGGCGCGACTGTCGCAGTTTACCGTCGCCCGTTTGCGCTTACGGGAGGGCGACGCTTGTCCCTTGTGAATACACACTTCCCGCGGAGCACAAGGCTTTGATGTATAGGCTCTTGGACAACGACAAGGAGCCTCTCGACGCCACGATCGACTTCGACGGTGGGGAACTCATTCTTCACAGCCGGGGCGGCGTTCGGGGGCGACCGGGTTCGCGCAACATGGACTACGGCGTCAGCCTGCGTCTGCTGCTGCAGCGGATACAGGATGCGCAGCTCCGGCTCGCCGGTGCCTGGCTTGACAGCCGGGACGCCCGACCGGTGTCGCGCGATGAGCGACGCATCTTGTTCGAAGGCGAGTTCGATCTGGCCCCGACTTTGCAATTTCGTCGGATGTCGGATCGTATGCAGGCTTACGGCCGTGCGCCCGGCGCGCCCCGCGGAGGCAGCCGGGTCAAGCGGGTTCGCATCGCCTTGGAAGATGTCGGCGGCTTTGCGGTCTTCGCTGGATTGCTCGGCATAGTCGCGCACGCGTCTCCGCCGGCCGCGACTGATGACCACCTTGAGGGCGGCCTTTCCGTGAACGATGATGATCGTGTCTGGGCCGAAGGTAGCCGTCTGCGCGCTCTCCATCTCAGACGAGAACGCGCCCCCGGGCTGGC
>NZ_JAHFPF010000052.1:13463-15701 GCF_023259385.1 Brevundimonas sp.
GCGAGTTCGGCGCCCTGCGATGTGAGCGTTGCGGACTGGATCCCGTGACGCTGTACGGTGCGGATCACGGTGCCGCTTGCATCGAAGTCCACCATGCGACGCGCGCCCTAAGCGAGATGAACGCCGGAGACAGCACGCGCCTGGAGGACCTTCGGTGCCTGTGCGCAAATTGCCACCGGGTCGTGCATTCAATGATGCGGAGCGAGAGCGCCCGAAATATTCACTCGAGTTTCAGATCACGGCCTGTTAGCTGACGAGAATTCGGAGGCTTAATGGCGAATCAGACGGTCGTCAGTCTGTTCTCAGGCATCGGGGGATTTGAAAGCGGCTTCGCTCTGGCCGGCCTGCAAACGACCCTTATGTGTGAGAAGGATCCCGCGGCGCAGAACGTCCTGCACGCCCATTTCCCCAGTATTTCCCTCGTCGACGACATCGTCGAAATGACGCGCCTGCCCGAATGTGACGTCCTCGTCGGTGGTTGGCCTTGCCAAGATCTCAGCCAAGCCGGCCGAGTGGCCGGATTAGGAGGCAGTCAGTCCGGTCTGGTGTCGCACGTCTTCCGGCTGATTGACGCCTCGCCGAAGAAGCCGAACACCGTGATCCTTGAGAACGTGGCCTTTGCGCTCAGCTTGCAGAAGGGCAGGGCGATCCAGTACGTGACCGATGAGCTCGCCCAGCGGGGTTATCGGTGGGCCTATCGCGTCTTGGACACCCGCGAGTTCGGAATTCCTCAAAGGCGTCGACGCGTCTTCGTCATGGCCATGCTGGAAGGCGATCCGACGGATCACCTTTTCGCGGGGATCGATGGCGTAGCCTTGAAGGAAGAAGCTCCCACCGACATCGGTTTCTACTGGACTGAGGGCAATCGTGGGGTCGGCTGGACCGTGGACGCCGTTCCGCCCCTCAAGGGAGGGTCCGGCCTCAGTATTCCGTCGCCGCCCGCGATCTGGAATATAGCCACGGGTGCGTTTAAGACGCCGGGCATCGAAGACGCCGAGCGCCTGCAGGGCTTCGCCCCCGGTTGGACGTCTGCCGCACGGGACGTGGCGAAGGCCGATCGCCTGCGCTGGAGGCTGATCGGCAATGCGGTCAGCGTGCCTGTTTCGACATGGCTCGCGCAACGTCTCGTCTCATCGGACAATGGGGCCCCCGCGTTCAAGGAACTCGGCACGATGACGCGCTGCCAGCACAACGCCGCGTGGGGCGGGGCGAAGGCGACGACTCATTATCTCCCCTCGGTCTGCGAAGGGCCGGGCCGACGAATGACCGTCGAGGCCTTCAAGCTCGGTGGCGCACAGGCGCTTTCGATTCGGGCGGCGGAAGGATTCCTGCGCCGGTACATGAAGAGCAATCTGAAGAAGAACCCTGCGTTCGCGCGCGCCCTCGCAACGCACTGCGGCCTGACCGAAGTCCCGGCCTAGGCGCGCTGGAACTGGCGCTGCGCCCTGTATCGCTCAAGGCTAAGCGTGCCTCTCGGTCATGCTCGACGCCTATCTCTCGGCGGCAGACACCGAACCCGCAAGAGCTTCGCCGAACTGCTACCCACGCGATAAAGACCGCTTGCTGTCTCAATCTCAACGGTTGAATGTGAACGGGGCTTGGGAAGCGTCTAGCTTTCAGGGGGTGGGTTCGTTTGTCGTCGCCGAGTTCCGCAGCGCATGGATTGCTGACTCCCGCCCAATGGGAAGAAAGGCTCGTCGCTCACTATCTTAGATCCGACGGGCCTTCGGGCGGTGGACCTCTCACCTTTATCGACGCGACGCCGGCGGAACTGGCCGTAGCGAGTCAGATCGAGGGGCTCGACGACGAGGCGGCGCAAGCCGGTTTCATCGCGCATTTCAAGCATCGAGACGTTTCCGCATGGCTGTCGGGACACTGGCGACCGCCGACTTACGACACCGCACTGCCAGGTTATTTCAGGTTTCTGGTCCTCACCGCCCTCGTGTCGGCCACCGACGCCGGTGCCGGCAAAACCCACAACTTCCGAATCCGGCTGGGAGAACTCCTCGGTTCGGACGGCCCGTTCAACTCCGTGGCCGGCGTCAACACACTCTGGTGTGCGTTGGCGAACTGGTGCGAGCGGAAGCGCATCGCGGGGGAGCCTTTCCGAAGGGTTCAACTGCCGTCTCCCGGGAACGCCACCCTCATCGGCCGAGCTGTCCAGATCGCCTTCCCATCCTGGACAGATCGCAGCACGCTAACCCAGGTCTTGCGTCGGATGGGGGCTGAGGTCCGGCG
>NZ_JAHFPF010000303.1 GCF_023259385.1 Brevundimonas sp.
GATAGGCATCAGTGATCTCCGTCCTTCGAAGTTTCCATCAGTTCGACCAGCACGCCGCCCATGTCTTTCGGGTGGACGAAGATGATCGGAGTGCCGTGCGCGCCGATGCGCGGTTCGCCGGTGCCGAGGATGGTCGCGCCCTTGGCCCTGAGGGCGTCGCGGGCGGCGAGGATGTCCTCGACCTCGAAACAGACATGGTGCTGGCCGCCCCTGGGGTTCTTGGCCAGAAAGCCGTGGATGGGGCTGTCCTCGCCGAGCGGCTCGATCAGCTCGATCTGGCTGTTGGGCAGGTCGACGAAACAGACGCGGACGCCCTGCGCCGGCAGGTCGAACGGCTCATGGGCCTTCGAGGCGCCGAGCAGGTCGCGATACAGGGCGACGCTGGCCTCGATGGAGGGCGTGGCGACGCCGACGTGGTTCAGTCTACCGATCATCCGGCTGCTTTAGCGGGTGTCCTCGCCCGCTCAAAGAGAAAGGGCGTCGCAGCCGTCGCCGCGACGCCCTCCTTTTCACTCTCCGACCGTCCCTACTGCTGCAGCGGGAACGGGTCCGTCGGCGTCGGGCGCGTCGGGACCGGCATGCGCGGCAGGGGCTCGTCGCTGTTGGCGGCGTTCAGCAGGAAGGTCGCCAGGATGACGGCGGCCTGACGCAGGTCGTCGGCCCGCATATGGTCATAGCTGTCGATCGAGGTGTGGTGCAGGCGCGCGCCGTAGTCGAGCGGGTCCTGGATGAACTGGAACCCCGGCACGCCGACGGTCTGCATGTAGACGTGGTCAGTGCTGCCCGAGGTGCGCATCGACACCGTCGTGGCGCCCATGGCGTTGAAGGGCCTCAGCCACTCCTGGAAGATCGGCGCGGCGGCGACATTGCCCTCGGCGTTGATGCCGCGGATCTTGCCCGAGCCGTTGTCCAGGTTGAAGTAGGCGACCAGATCGCCGTGGCCGGCGCGCGGCTGGATCGGCCAGCGCTGGCGCCAGGTGCGGTTGTTCGGCAGGGCGTCCAACTGGGCGTCGCCCAGCGGGGCGCGGGTGGCGACGTATTTGTCGACATAGGCCAGCGAGCCGAGAATGCCCTGCTCTTCCCCGCTCCACAGGGCGAAGCGGATGGTGCGCTTGGGTCGCACGTTCATGGCCCGCAGGATACGCGCGGCCTCCATGACGACAGCGCTGCCGGCGGCGTTGTCGACCGCCCCGTCCGAGGCGGCCCAGCTGTCCAGGTGGGCGCCGGCCATGACGTATTCGCCCGAACGGCCCGTGCCCGGAATGTCGGCCAGGATGTTGTAGGCGTTGGTGTCTTCCTCGTGGAAGCGGACCTCGCTCATCAGTTCGAGGCGCGGCTTGGCGTCCTCGGTCAGGGCCAGGCGGGCCAGACGGCGATAGTCCTCGGCCGCCAGCTCCATGCCCGGCGTCTTGCGCTGGTCGTCCATGCGGTAGCCCGAGCCGTTGCCGTGCAGCAGGCCGCCGTCGCGGGCGGACATACGGACCCAGGCCAGGGCGCCCTCTTCCTGCAGGAAGGCGTCCATCTGCCGGGCGAACTCCAGCTCGCGCAGCGCGCCGGTCGACGGCGCCGAATGGTTGGGCAGGTTGTAGGTGTTGGCGTTGCGCAGGTCGTCTTCGGTCAGGCGACGGAAGGCCGGATCGGTCGGCTCGGACCCGGCGGTGGGGCGCGAGACCAGCACGATCTTGCCCGCAAGCTTGCCGCGCCACTTCGCGAAGTCGCCGGCGGAGGTCATCGGGGCGACGATCACGTCGCCGCTGATCACGCCGTTGGTGCCGGGCGTCCAGGCGATGGGGATGGCGCGCAGGTCGAGCGGGCGCGGCGCGGTCATGCGCGCGCTGGAGCGGACGACCGACCAGCCGCGGCCGAAGTCGAACGGATCGGCGCGGACGTTGGACAGGCCCCAGTCGCGGAACTGCTGCTGGGTCCAGGTCTCGGCCTGGCGCATCTGCGGCGAGTTGGTCATCCGCCCGCCGATCCGGTCGGTCAGCCAGGCGGCGGTCTGCATGACCTGGCTGTGGTTCAGCCCCTGGTCGATGATGCCGTTGACGGCGACGAGATCCGGCGACTGGGCGGCGGCGGACGTGGCGAACGGAACGGCCGTCAACGCCAGGGCGGTGGCGGACAACAAGGCGGCAAGACGCATGGAAACTCCCCTGAATCACTGAACGGCGGCGATAGGACCCCAAGCCTGACCGTTGTGCAAAGGAAGAACGTCGCTGACGTGTCAGTCCGTCGCGTCGTCCACGTCGATCGCCTCGGCCACCAGCCGGCGCCAGACCGGATCGGCAGCATCGACCAGATCGCAGTCCTCCAGCAGGGCCACCGCCGCGCCGCCGTCGGGCAGGATCAGGCCCAGCACGTCCATCTCGTCGCCGTCGGGTCCGATATGGCTTTCAGCCTGGACGGCGACCGCCGCCTGCTCGCCGTCGGCCTCCCACCAGATCAGCGGCTGGGGCAGGTCCATGTCGATGACGCGCGGATCCTCGGTGTCGCCCAGGGCGAAGACGGCCTTCTTGGCCTGCACGTCGTCCAGGGTCGCGACCCGGCCCGTGAAGGGGATCAGGCGGGTCCAGTCGTCGGCGTCGTAGCCGCCGCCATCCTCGCCGAAGTCGATCTGGTCGTCGCTCATCGTTCGCTCCCGCTGCTCGCGTACGAAAAAGGCCGACGGTCGAAACCGTCGGCCTTCGTCATTTTATCAGCTCCGTCCGAAGACGGAACGGACGGGCTTAGTTACCGCCCATCATGGAGGCGACTTCGGCGGCGAAGTCCGGGCCTTCGACCTTCTCGACGCCTTCACCCAGAGCCAGGCGGACGAAGCCGGCCAGGTGCAGGCCGGGGGCGCCCAGTTCCTTGCCCGCGTCGGCGACCAGCTGCTCGATGGTCACGTCGGGGTTCATGACGAACGGTTGCTTGGTCAGCACCACGTCCTTCTGGAACTTGTTGATCTGGCCTTCCACGATCTTGGCGATCATGGCTTCCGGACGGCCTTCTTCCTTGGCCTTCTCGGTCAGGACCTGACGTTCCTTCTCGATCGCGGCCGGGTCCAGATCGTCGGTGTTCAGCGACAGCGGGGCGGTCGCGGCCACGTGCATGGCGATCTTGCGGCCCAGTTCGCGCAGGGCGGCCTTGTCGCCGCCGCCGTGCAGGGCGACGAGCACGCCGATGCGGCCCAGGTTCGGAGCCACGGCGTTGTGGACGTAGGAGGCGACGACGCCTTCATCGACCGACAGGCGAGCGGCGCGACGCAGCTGCATGTTCTCGCCGATGGTCGCGATCATGTTGGTGACCTCGGCCTCGACGGTGTTGCCGTTTTCCAGCTCGGCGCCGTGCAGGGCTTCGACGCTGTGGTGCTCCAGGCCCTTCAGGGCGAAGGCCTTGGCGGCGTTCTGGAACAGCTCGTTGCGGGCGACGAAGTCCGTTTCCGAGTTGAACTCGATCGCGGCGCCGATTTCGCCCTTGCCGTCTTCCTTCGACGCGACGGCCACCAGGCCCTCGGCGGCGACGCGGTCGGCCTTCTTGGCGGCCTTGGACAGGCCCTTGGCGCGCAGCCAGTCGATCGCGGCGTTGATGTCGCCGTCGGTCTCTTGCAGCGCCTTCTTGCAGTCCATCATGCCGACGCCGGACTTGGCGCGCAGTTCCATGACGAGGGCGGCGGTGATCTCGGCCATTGTATAGCTCCTTGGGGTATTCGAATGCGGTAACGGCCGGGAGTTACCCCGGCCGTATGTCAGTTAGACGTACGGCCTTCATACGAAGGCCGGTGCGATCCTCAGACCGCGGCCTTGTCGGTTTCGACGGCGTCGAGCGCTTCGGTCGTCGCTTCCTGGGCGGCTTCGTCAGCGACGGCCGGTTCGGCAGCGGCGGCTTCCAGCTCGGCGGCGACGGC
>NZ_JAHFPF010000053.1 GCF_023259385.1 Brevundimonas sp.
CACCGGCGGGAAGCGGCAATTCAGCCGCCATGACGCCCCTCCGGGCGCCGAGACCGACCAGTGCAGCCCGCCCTCGATGTTCTCGCCGACATAGGTCTGCGCCGCCGCGGGCGCGGCCAGGGCGGCGCCGGCCAGGGCGATCAGCGTCAGCGCCCTCATCGGCCCGCTCCGGACGGCGGGCAGGCCGTGCGCGACAGCCGCCACAGGGCCGCCGCCACGAACAGGGGCGAGATCAGGGCCAGCGCCCATTCGATGATGCCCAGCGGCTTCGTCTGGCCGACGAAGCGCAGCAGAATGGACGAGAAGACCAGCACCGTGCCGCAGTCCACCTGACGCAGGCGGCGCAGCGGCGTCTTCTCGAAGATCGAACGCACCCACAGGCCCACGCCGACCGCCAGTCCGACCAGCGAGAGTCCAAAGGCGAGCGTGTGGGCGTCGAAGGTCACGAGGCGGCGGGCTCCGCGGCCTTGGGCTTTTCCTTCTTGCGGTACATGGCCAGCATGCGCCGCGTGACCATGAAGCCGCCAAAGATGTTGACGCTGGCCAGGGTCACGGCCGCCACGCCGGCGCCCTTGGCGATCCAGCCGTCGCCGCTGCCCGAGGCCGCCGCCGCCGCGATCAGGCCGCCGACGACGATCACGGAGGAGATGGCGTTGGTCACGGCCATCAACGGCGTATGCAACGCCGGCGTCACCGACCAGACGACATAGTAGCCGACGAAGATCGCCAGCACGAAGATGGCGAGCCGGAAGATGGTGGGATCGACGTGTTCCATGGTCAGTGGCCTCGCGGTTCGTGAAACTCGGTCATGTCAGCATCTGCACGAGGAATCTTGTTCTCCACCCACGCCAACAAGGCCAGAACGGCAACGGCGATGGCGAGTATCAGCAGATAGTAAGGCCCGCGCTCGATCAGGAAGCCGCCAACGTCGGCGGCCGGATGCTCAACACGAAACGCGGAGAAGCGCTCAAACTCCCGCCAGACCTGATAGGCGACCGAGCCCAGCCAAAGAATGAGGACGAGCGGCTTTCCGAACCTCATCCCTTCACCCCCTCATGCACCACGGCGCCGCCGTTGGTGACCACGGAGGCCTTGAGGATCTCGTCCTCCAGATCGATCGCCAGGCCCCCATCCTTCACCAGCAGGCCGACGAAGGCGAACAGGTTGCGGGCGTAAAGGGCCGAGGCGTCCGCCGCGATGCGGCCCGGCAGGTTGGACCAGCCGACGATCTGCACGCCGTTCGCGGTCGTCACGACCTCGCCCAGCTTGGCGCCCTCGACGTTGCCGCCGTTGTCGATGGCCAGGTCGACGATGACCGAGCCCGGCTTCATCGAGGCGACATGCGCCGCCGTGACCAGCCGGGGCGCCGGGCGGCCGGGGATCAGGGCGGTGGTGATGACGATGTCCTGCTTGACGATGTGCGAGGCCGTCAGCTCGGCCTGCTTGGCCTGATACTCCGGCGACATCGGCTTGGCGTAGCCGGCGGCGGTCTCGGCGGCCTTGAACTCCTCGTCCTCGACGGCGACGAACTTCGCGCCGAGGCTCTCGACCTGTTCCTTGGACGCCGGGCGCACGTCGGTGGCGGTGACCACCGCGCCCAGCCGCCGGGCGGTGGCGACGGCCTGCAGGCCCGCGACGCCCACGCCCATCACGAAGACCTTGGCGGCGGAGACGGTGCCCGCCGCCGTCATCATCATCGGGAAACCCTTGCCGTAGGCGTAGGCCGCCTCGATCACGGCGCGATAGCCGGCCAGGTTGGCCTGGGACGACAGCACGTCCATCACCTGGGCGCGGGTGATGCGGGGCACGAATTCCATGGCGAAGGCCGTCACGCCCGCCTGGGCCAGCGCCTGCACCGTGTCCTTCTCGCGATAGGCGTCCAGCATGGCCGCGACGACCGCGCCCGGCTTCAGGGCGCTGGTCTCCTGCGCCGTCGGACCGCGCACCTTCAGCACCAGATCGGCGCCGGACAGCACGGCCTTGGTGTCCTTGGCCACAACGGCGCCGGCGGCTTCGTAGTCCGCGTCGGGGATGGAGGAGCCGGCGCCCGTGCCGGCCTCGACCGTCACGGTCGCGCCCAGCGCGATCAGCTTCTTCACGGTCTCGGGAGTGACGGCGCAACGCGTCTCGCCTTCACGGCGCTCGCGGGTCACGGCGATGGCGACAGCCAAGCGAATCCCTCCCTCACTGGTTTGTACAGCGACGTTAGGCTCTTCCGGAGCGACGCGTCAAAAGCGCGCCCGTCATGGACAGGGGCCTCGCCCTCGACCATAGACGCCCGCGTGTCAGACAGCCCCGCCCCGAGCATGCGCCGCAACGACCTGGACTGGATCCGGGTCAGCGCCTTCGGCCTGCTGATCCTGTACCATGTGGCCCTGGTCTATGCGCCGTACGACTGGCACATCCACAGCGCCCACACCTTCCCCTGGCTGCACGAAGCGCTGCTGCTGACCAATCCGTGGCGGCTGACGCTGCTGTTCCTGGTGTCCGGCGCGGCGCTGCGCTTCATGACCGCGCGGCGGACGGCGGCCCAGACCCTGAAAGCACGCGCCGAGCGGCTGATTCCGCCGCTGCTGTTCGGGGCGCTGGTGCTGGTGCCGATCCAGTCGTGGGTCGAGGCCCTCGACAAGGGCGGCTTCACCGGAAACTTCGCCGACTGGCTGTGGCACGAGTTCGGCCCGGCCGGCCTGGCCGACGGCGTGCCGGTCAACCACCTGTGGTTCATCGTCTATATCGCGGTCTACAGCCTGGTCGCCGTGGCCCTGATGACCCGCCCGGCCCTGATGGCCCGGGCCGAGGCCTGGCTGGTCCGCAACACGGCGGGCTGGCGCATCCTGGTCGTGCCGCTGGTCTATCTGATCGTGATCCGCATCGTGCTGTTCCCGATCTTCGGCATCACCAACAAGCTGACGTGGGACTTCTACAATCACTTCCTGTCGCTGGGAGCCTTCCTGTTCGGCTTCCTGATCGTCGGGCATCAGGGCGTCTGGGCCGAGCTGGAGCGCCGCCGGCACCTGTCGCTGATCGTGGCCCTGATCGCCCTGCCGATCATGATGTGGCAGGCGGCCCACCCCGGCGGCGGGACCTGGTTCGGCGTGCCGCGCGCGGTCGTGTTCGCCATCGACCAGTGGGCGGTGATCACCGCCATCCTCGGCTACGGCAGCCGCTATCTGCGCAAGACGCCCGGCCCCGCCCTGCCCTATCTGGTGGACGCCACCTTTCCCCTCTATCTCGCGCACCAGACGGTGCTGGTCGTGGCGGTCTGGTTCATCCGGCCCGCGAACCTGCCCGCCCCGCTCGAGGCCGCCTGCCTGGTCGGCGTCACCTTCGGAATCAGCCTGCTGATCTACGAGGTCGTGCGCCGCATTCCCCTGATCCGGCCGCTGTGGGGTCTCAAGCCCTTCCCCGCCCCCGTCGGACGGCCCCGCTACCATCGCCGCCGCCGGCTGCTGATGATCGGCATGGGCGCGCCGGTGCTGGCGCTGACCGCGGTGCTGATCGGCGTGGCGACCTGGCCGGGCTTCGATCACGCGCGCCAGTATCTCAGCGAGCTGGGCGGCGCCTCGGCTCCCATGCCCCTGATCTTCAACGGCGGCGTCTTCATCGCCGGCGCGATGTGCATCGCCGCGGGGGTCGGCTTCGGCCTGGCCATCAACGCCCTGACCGGGCGGTGGTTCGTCGCGGGCCTGACCGCCGTGGTCTTCACCCTGGCGGGGATCGGCCTGGCCGCCTCCAGCCTCTATCCGTGGCCCGACCCCCGGCACATGGCCATCAACCTGGGCCTCGGCATCCAGCTGGCGCCCCTGCTGCTGCTCTGGGGCCTATGGAGCCATGTCGACATGAAGCGGCTGAAGATCTTCCTGGCCGTGGTCTTCGTGGCCATGGCCGTCCTGACCGCCTTCACCTACCATCTGGTGCTGCCCGGAACGGTCAACGACGCCAATGTCGGCTGGTGGGAGCGGGGCTATGCGATTATCCTCGTGGGCTGGGTCGGGATCGCGGCTTTCGTGATCGAACGCCGCCTGAAGGCCCACGCCGGCCGCGACTGAAGGCCCCCGCGGGCCGCCAAAGCCCCCGGAAAACCGGCCTCATTCAATTTTTCTTCGCCATTCACCATTCCGTGATTGAAAATCGCGCGGAAGTGATCGACATTGCAGGCGTGTTGCAATGCAGCAAATTCCACCCGGCGCCCCGGCCGGTTGCGGGATCAAAGGCCTGGACTGACTTATGAGCAACCAAGCGATCCGGATCGACGCCGCAAACGCTGCGTCGGCCCAGACTGACCGCCCGGCTTGGACCTGGCTGCCGGACGAAGCGCCGATGGCCATGCCGCGTCAGTCCCTCAACAGCTGGGACGCGACGCCGGAAGTCCCCACGCCCGCCACCTCGCCGGTGAACGTCGGCGGCCGCCGTCTCGCGCTCGCCGTCCTGACCGCGATTGTTACAGCCCTGGCCCTGATCGCGCCGGTGGCGCTGTTCGCGCGCAACGGCTTCGACGCCCTGGAAGTGGCCTCCCTGGTCATCTTCGGGGTGCTGATCACCGCCATCGGCTGCTGGTTCTCCAGCGCCGCCATCGGCTTCTGGGTGCTGCTGACCGGCCGCGAACAGGACGACCTGGCCTTCGCCCCGCATCCGGCCGAGCCGACCCAGCGCACGGCCCTGCTGATGCCGCTGTACAATGAGGACGCCCGCGCGGCCTTCGCGCGCCTGGCCGTGATCGACAATTCGCTGGCCCGCCTCGGCGTTTCGGACGCCTTCGACATCTTCGTCCTGAGCGACTCGACCAAGCCGGAAGCGGCCGATCAGGAACATCAGGCCTATCTGGGCTTCCGCGCCCACGCCCACAGCCGCGTCTTCTACCGCCGTCGCGAGAAGAACATCGAGCGCAAGTGCGGCAACCTGTCGGAATGGACCCAGCGCTTCGGCGGCGCCTATCCGTTCATGCTGGTGCTGGACGCGGACTCGACCATGGCCGGCGAGACCATCCTGCGCATGGTCGACGCCATGGAGCGCAACCCGGGCATCGGCCTGCTGCAGACCACGCCGACCATCATCAAGGGCCAGACCCTGTTCGCCCGCGTGTCGCAGTTCAGCGTGCGCCTGTACGGCCGCGTCGCCGCCGCCGGCCTGGCCTGGTGGGCCGGCTCGGAAGCCAGCTACTGGGGCCACAACGCCATCCTGCGCACCGAAGCCTTCGCCTCGACCGCCCATCTGCCGATCCTGGCGGGCCGCGAGCCCTTCGGCGGCGCGATCCTGAGCCACGACACCGTCGAGGCCGCCCTGCTGCGCCGCGCCGGCTGGGCGGTGCACGTCACCGCCGCCCTGGACGGCAGCTGTGAAGAGACCCCGGCCACCATGCTGGACTTCATCCGCCGCGATCACCGCTGGTGCCAGGGCAACATGCAGCACCTGGGCCTGCTGAAGACCCGCAGCATGACCGTGATGAACCGCGTCCAGATGGCCATGGGCTTCATGGCCTACTTCTCGTCGCCCCTGTGGCTGGCCTCGCTGATCGCCGGCATGGTGATCCAGCTGCAGTACCCGACCGACTGGGCGTCGTTCGGCTACCTGCTGAAGCCCGAGTTCTCGCCCTTCATGCTGGCCACCCTGCTGTCGGGCGTGCTGCTGATCGGTCCGAAGGTCATGGGCGGCCTGCTGGTCATGAGCCGCCCGCGTGAGCGTCGCGCCTTCGGCGGCGGCAAGCGCATCTTCAAGGGCATGGCCATGGAGATCTTCCTGTCGGCCCTGATCGCCCCGATCATGATGGTCGCCAACACCAAGGCCATCATCCAGATCGCCGCCGGTCACGACGCCGGCTGGCACGCCCAGGACCGCGACGCCGACGGCGTCAGCTGGAAGGACGCCTTCCGCTCGATGCGCTGGCAGATGGCCACGGGCCTGCTGTTCTGCGTCGGTCTGGGCTTCCGCCCGGATCTGGTCACCTGGTTCGCCCCGGTGGTCCTGCCGCTGCTGTTCGCCGCCCCGCTGGTGGTCCTGACCTCGCGCCGCCGCCTGGGCGACGCGGCGGCCAAGGCCGGCTACCTGGCGGTTCCGGACGAGGCGGGCGTCAGCGTCAGCACCATCCCCAGCACGCAGCAGGTTTCGGCGCTGCGGGCCGTCGCCGGGGCCTGATCGTTCCGGCTGCCTCGCCGCCATGGTGCATCCGCGCAACACCGTTCCGCATTATGCTGCGGCGCAGCATAAATTCGACCCCGTCTACTGGCGCAACCTCGGGCCGCTGATAGGCTGATCGGGCTTTCAGAAGGCGGGAAACGGCCCAACGGCCTCGATTTCATCCTCGGATGGGTCAGAGAGTTGGGCCGTGGACCCGCTTCGCAGCCGCCCCCGCTTTACGCAGACGCGAAAAAGCCGGACTGCCTGCACAGCCCGGCCCTTCCTCAATCTCATGGATCAGAAGACCGCCGCGCCGTCAGCGCGGCCGGGCCTCAGTGCGCCGAAGGCGAACGCAGGAACCACACGCCCGCGGCCATCATCACGACCGCCACGCCGACGCCGGCGAAGAAGTTGCCGTTCGGCATGAACCAGATCGTCAGCAGGGCCAGCAGGGCCGCGATGGCCAGCGAGCCGTATTTGGCCATGCCCATGAACAGGTGGAACGTCGACGTCTGCTCGCTGATTTCCATCGAGCCTTTAACGTAGTCGTCGTGGGCGTGGGGGTCGGCCATGGGTCGGGTCCGGATTCGGGAAAAGAAAGCTCGCCGCCCTTATAGCGGGGCCACGCTCAGGCTCAAGCGGGGCGCGGCATTTCAGCCTAAAGCGAAATCGGTTGGGTTGGACGCTGTCCAAACCAACTCAGATTTCGCTCCGGCATAATTCTGGAGCCTGATTCACGGCATCAGCGGAATCGCGTAGCGATTCCACTGATGCCGATCAGGCTCTCAGTCCAGCGCCGCCAGAACGTCGCGGGTGAAGGCGATCGGATCGAAGCGCTTGCCGGTCGGGTCCTCGCCGCGGCGGACGATGACGATGTTCCGGCTGGGCACGATGATCACATACTGGCCCCGGTTGCCGTTGGCGGAGATGGTGTCCGGCGGAACGCCCTCGGACGTGTTCATCAGCCAGAAGGTCGCGCCATAGCCCTGCTCGCCCATCGGCTGGGGCCCCGAGGGACGTGAGACGTACTCAAGCCAGCCCTCCGGCAGGATGCGCTCGCCGTTCAGGACACCGTCGTGGGCGTACAGCTGGCCGAAACGCGCCAGGTCGCGCGCCGTCGACCAGACCTGGCTGGAGAGGACGTAGTTGCCGCGCCAGTCGGTCTCGGCCCAGGTGTCGTACATGCCCAGACGCCGGAATAGCTCCGCCGGAGGATGATCCTTGAAGTCGGAGGCGATCGAGAGGACGGCCAGCAGGATATCATTGTTGGCGTAGCGGAAGCGGGCGCCCGGCGGGGCGATCAGCGGCCAGGTCGTGACCTGCTCGTCCACCGCCACGCCGCCGAAATAGATCGCGTCGGTGCGGTTGCCCGCCGTGTCGCTGGTCAGGCCCGACGACATGCGCAGCAACTGGTCCAGCGTGATGGCCGCGCGCGGATCGTCACCCCGCCAGTCGGCGATCGTGGCCGGTGCTTCCACGTCCGCCCCGCCGCGCTGAACAGCGGCGCCGATGATCGTCCCTGCCAAGCTCTTGGCCACCGACCAGGTCCGCTGGGGCGTGTCGACGCCGAAACCCTCGGCGTACTCCTCGGCGACGATCCGGTCGCCCTGCAGCACCAGCACGGCGGTGGTGTTGGAGCCGTCGCCGTAGTGCCCCACGAAGGCGCCTTCGACGGCCTCGTTCAGGAGGGCGGCGTTCCCTGCGGGCTCGGCGGCTTCAAACGCCTCATTACGGCGCGGATGGTGAGTCGCCATGACGTACGAGCCGTCATAACGCCAACCCATCGGCATGATCACGCAACCTTGCCCGGGCTCGTGGGTCGCAAACCGCGGGGGCATGACCTCGTCCCAAGCGACGGCGACGCTTTGCAAATCGATCTCGACTGGCATCTCCCGGACCAATCCGTCCAGCTCGGGATAGATACCCATCAACTCGTTGGCCTCGACGCTTTCCAGCGTGCGCGTCCCGCCCGCCGCCTCGGCGGTCTTGACCGCGCTGCACACGGTCAGGGCCTTGTATCCCGCCGCCATGGCGCGGACGCTCGCCGAGGGTCCGGACGGCGGCGTCTGGACTGGCGTCTGGGCCGCCGCGGGCAGGGCGAAGGCGGCGACCGCCGCGAGGATCAGGATGCGCATGGCGCGGACGGTCGCCCGCCCCCGCCGGGGCGTCAACTCAGACCATGGCCTCGAACTGGTCGATCAGCCGTTCCAGCCGCTTCGTGCCGATGGTCCAGAAGGCCGGGTCGCGCGGGTTCAGGCCGAACGGCGCCAGCGCCTCGACGTAGCCCCTGGACCCGCCCCCCGCGAGCAGGTCGCGGTACAGGGGCGTGAAGCCCTCCGGGTCCTTGGCCCGCGTCTCCATCAGCGCCGCCACCAGCAGGTCGCCGAAGGCGTAGGCGTAGACGTAGAAGGGCGAGTGCACGAAGTGGCTGACATAGCTCCACCAGTGCTCATAGCCGGGGTTCAGCGTCACCGCCGGGCCCAGCGACGCGCCCATCTCCTCCAGCCAGATCTCGCCGATCCGCTCGACCGGGACCTCGCCCGCCGCGCGCTCGTCATGGAACCGGGTCTCGAACCGGTGGAAGGCGATCTGGCGCACCACGGTGTTCAGTCCGTCCTCGATGCGGCCGGCCAGCAGGCCGCGCTGCTCGGCCTTGGGCGCCGTCTTCAGCAGGCGGTCGAAGGTCAGCCCCTCGGCGAAGATGGAGGCCGTCTCGGCCAGGGTCAGGGGCGTATCGGCGAGCAGGGACCCCTGCCCCGCCGCCAGCGTCTGGTGCACGCCGTGGCCCAGCTCATGCGCCAGGGTCAGCACGTCCCGCCGCTCGCCCATCCAGTTCAGGAAGACATAGGGGTGCTTGTCCGACGTCACCGGGTGGGCATAGGCGCCGGACTGCTTGCCCGCCCGCGCCTTGCCGTCGATCCACGGCCTGTCGAAGAAGCCCTGCGCCCGCTCGGCGAAGTCCCCGCCCAGGTCGCCGAAGCTCTCCAGCACCAGCGCCTTGCCGGCCGACCAGTCATAGCCGCGCGGGGCCGTGGTCTCGAGCGGGGCGTTGCGGTCCCACTGGTCCAGCTTGGGCTTGCCCAGCACCTTGGCCTTCAGGGCGTAGTAGCGGTGCGACAGGCGCGGATAGGCGGCCGCCACGGCTTCGGCCATGGCGTCCACGGACTCGCCGTCCACCTCATTGGACAGGTGACGCCCGTCGGCGGGGCGTTTGAAGCCGCGCCACTTGTCTTCCAGCGCCTTGTCTGCGGCGACGGTGTTCAGCACCAGCGCCATGGTCGAGGCCCGCGCGCCCAAGGCCTCGTCCAGCCCCTCGGCCGCCGCCTTGCGCTTGGCGCCCTTGGGGTCGGATAGGCGGTTCAGCGCCTCGGCCAGGGTCAGCTCGTCCTTGCCGGCCTTCACCTTCATCGCCGCCAGGGTTTCGTCGAACAGGCGCGGCCACTGGGCGCTGATGGGGCCACGCTCGGCCAGGAAGGTCTCCAGCTCCTGGGACAGCTCATGCGGCTTCATCGCCCGCGTCCGGCGCAGCCATGGAGTCCAGCGGGCGGCGGCGGGATGGGCCTTCAGCGCCGCCTCGACGGCGGCGTCATCCAGCTGGTTGATCTCCAGCGTGACCCAGATGGTCGGGGTGGCGATGGCGGTCAGCTTCTCGCGCACCGTGGCCTCGAAGCCCTGTGCGCCCGCGTCGTTGCGGTTGGTCGAGGCGGCGAGGAAGGCGTAGGCCCCCAGCGCGCCCAGCACGTCCGAGGCCTGCTCGTACAGCGCGACGGCCCGGTCCAGCCGCTGTCCCAACGTCGCCGGATCGTCCTTGGCCGCGATCAGCTGGCCCTGCAGCCCGTTCAGTTCGCCGACCAGGGCGCGGGTGCGCTCCAGATCGGCCTCGATGCGGGCGTCCTCGCGAGAGGCGTAGAGGTCGGACAGGTCCCAGACGGGGGCGTCCAGCGGATCGGCGGCGGTCTTGAAGGGGGCGTTCATGCCCTCCGTTGTGGGGATGCGCGCGGCCCGGCGCAACAGCCGAAAGACGCCAGACGCCGGGTCAGGACGGCGCGATCATCCGCTCCATGAGCTTCCTGATCCATCCCCTGCCGCTGGCCCCCTTCCGTCCGCTGTTCGCGCTGGACGACGCCGGGCTGGAGGCCATGGGCGCGCGCCGAATGATCGCCGACGCGCCGAACAGCGCGCCCTGCCGGGTCAGCCTGGCCGACGCCGCGCCGGGCGAGGCGCTGATCCTGCTCACCCACCGCCATCTCGATGCGCCCGCCAGTCCCTACCGCTCGGACGGGCCGATCTTCGTGCGCGAGACCGCCTCGGAAGCGGCGCTGGGGCCGGACGAGGTCCCCGACATGCTGGGCCGTCGCCTGCTGTCGGTTCGGGCCTATGACTCCGGGGCGATGATGATCGACGCCGATGTGGTCGACGGCGCTGATCTGGCGGTCCGGTTGAACCTCTGGTTCTCCGACCCGGTAATCGACCGAATCCAGATGCACACCGCCCGACGCGGCTGCTTCATGGCCGAAGCCCGGCGCGCCTGATCGGATCTACTTCCGGCGCGCGCCCTGATCCACCTCGGCGCCTTCGCGCATGTCCTGCCGGAGCTGCTCCAGCTCGGCGGGGGTGCAGCTGTAGTGCTGGCACATCCGCATCGCCATCTTCTCCATCATCTGCGGGACCAGCGCCATGACCGCGCGATCGGCCGCGGGCATCACCTGCACGCTCTTTTCCGCGATCGAGCGGCCCAGGGGGGTGTCATAGAAGGCGACCAGGGCGACCAGCTCCTCCTCGGTGAAGACGCCGGCGTAGACCGGGACCATTTCCGCGATCATCTGCGGGACCATGTCCGCCGTCAGCTCGGCGGTCAGGCTGAGGATAAAGCGGCGGTCGGCCTCCGGAAGGGTCTGCATCTGCTCGTCATTGGCCATCTCGGCGCCGAGCATCTGATGGATCACGCCCTCGAACTGGTCCGTCATCAACAGGTTCAGGTACCGGCGCGTCAGCTCCAGCTGTCGCTCGGACGGCGCGGTCGCCGTCGAAGAGGCCTGGGCCGCCCGGGCCGTATCGGCCGGCAAGGCCGTGCTGAGCAGCGCCGCGGCCGCGCACGCGATCATGAAACGCATCTTTATCCCCCCGTTCGCCCCATCTTTCCGCGTGGACGGCGCACGCACAACCGCCGATCAGCGGAAGCGGCGAATTATCTCAGCCAGATCCGGTTCGCCGACGCAGGCCGCCGCCTGTTCGACCGACATCCAAAGCCGGTCACGCTCGCCTTGCTCCTTCCACACAGGACGCACGGTGACGACCTCCAGCGGATAGACGGAGACCACGCACCAGCGCGGCGCGCGCCGCCGCAGCATCTTCAGATAGCGGAACGTCCCCAGCGGCTCGTCTCCGACCCGGCCTTCGACCCCGGCCTCTTCCAGCGCCTCGATGGCCGCGGCCTCGGCGTCCGTCAGGCCGGGCATGCGGCCGCCCTTGGGCGTGACCCAGCGCCGCGTCTCGCGAGAGGTGACCAGCAGGATTTCCAGCCCGTCGGGGCCGCGTCGCCAGGGCAGCGCCGCCACCTGACGCCGCTCGGCCCGTTCGGTGCGGATGACCTCGCCGGTCATCAGGTCAGGAAGATTCCGCCGACCCAGAAGAAGGCCGCGCCGATCGCCGCCGCCGCGGGCATGGTGATGAACCAGGCCGTGACGATGCTGCGGGCCACGCCCCAGCGCACCGCGCTGGCCCGCCGGGCCGCGCCGACGCCGACGATGGCGCCGGTGATGGTGTGGGTGGTCGAAACCGGAATGCCCAGGCCGGTGGCCATGAACAGGGTGATGGCCCCGCCCGTCTCGGCGCAGAAGCCCTGCTGCGGGCTCAGGCGGGTGATCCGCGACCCCATCGTGTGAACGATGCGCCAGCCGCCGAACAGGGTGCCCAGGGCGATCGCCGCCTGACAGGTGATCACCACCCAGAAGGGCACATGGAACTCGGTCCCCGCCGGCGCGCGCGACAGCAGCAGCACCGCGATGATGCCCATGGTCTTCTGCGCGTCATTGCCTCCATGCCCCAGCGAATAGGCCGAGGCCGAGACGAACTGCAGCTTGCGGAAGATCTTGTCCGCGGACGACGGATTGGCCTTCACGAAGATCCACGACACCAGGAAGACCAGCAGCAGCGCCAAGGCGAAGCCGACCGCGGGCGACAGGAAGATGGCCGCGACGGTCTTGGTCACTCCGCCAATGACGACGGCGCCGGTCCCGGCCTTGGCCACGCCCGCGCCCAGCAGGCCGCCGATCAGGGCGTGCGAACTGGACGACGGAATGCCCGCCAGCCAGGTGATGACGTTCCAGCTGATGGCCCCCATCAGGGCCCCGAAGATCACCTGATCCGAGATGATGGACGGATCGATGATCCCCTTCCCGATCGTGTTAGCCACGTGCAGGCCGAAGAACAGAAAGGCGATGAAGTTGAAGAAGGCCGCCCAGCCGACCGCGAAGACCGGCGGCAGGACGCGCGTCGCCACGATGGTGGCGATCGAGTTGGCGGCGTCATGCAGGCCGTTCAGGAAGTCGAACAGCAGGGCGACGGCGATCAGGAAGACGAGGATCAGCAGGGCGTGGTCCATCCGGGCCGCTCCTACAGGTGTTCGACCAGAACGCCGTTGATCCGGTTGGCCACATCCTCGAACCGGTCGATCACCTTCTCCAGGTGATCATAGACCTCGGCCCCGGTGATGAAGGCCATGGCGTCGCCGGTCTTGTGCGCCTCATACAGCGCCTTCATGCCGTGATCGTACAGGGTGTCGGAGTCGCTCTCCAGCCGGGCGATCTTCTCGGTCAGCTCGTTCAGGCGGCCGTGGTTCTTGCGCATGGCCGGCAGCAGGGACACAGCCTCCACCGTCAGCGTCGCCGCCTCCACCGCGATATCGCCCAGCTGGCGCATGTGCGGGGCGAACTCGCGCATCTCGTACAGGGTGATGACCTTGGCGGTCTTCTGCATCTGGTCGATCGAGTCATCCAGCGAGTTGGTCAGGCCGCGGATGTCCGAACGGTCGAACGGGGTGACGAAGCTGCGGCGCACCGCGAACAGCACCTCGCGCGCCACGGCGTCGGCCTCATGCTCATGATCGATGATGCGCTGGCACCAGCGCGGCACCTCGTCGCCGCCCTCCAGCACCTTGCGCAGGGCGTCGGCGCCCTGGATCAGGGTCGCCGCATGGGCGTCGAACAGCCGGAAGAAATTGTCTTCCTTGGGCAGCAGCGCCTGAAACCAGCCCAGCATCGACGAATCTCCCGAAATCGCGGTCGCGATCATGCGCGCTCACTCCCGCGCGGCAGGCCCTACGTCAACCCTCCGGTGACGGACGGTTCTTCACAAACGTCGGAATCCCGGCCAGATCACAGGCCGCTCCGTCGGAGGGTTCAGACCACGCGGGCGTCATAGGCGCGGCGCGCCGCCTCGACCTGGTCCATCCGGGTCTCGGCCCAGTCGATCATCGGCCGAAGCGCCTCGACCAGGGTTCGGCCCAGAGGCGTGATCTCATAGGTGACGCGGACCGGCACGGTCGCCTCGACATGGCGCAGCACCAGCCCGTCGCGCTCCATCTGCCTCAGGCTCTGGCTGAGCATCTTCTGGGATACCCCGCCGATCCGCCGCTTGAGCGCGTTGAAGCGCATGGGCCCGTCATCGAGCGTGGTCAGCAGCAGGGTCGTCCACTTGTCGGCGATCCGGTCCAGCAGCAGCCGGGTCGGACAGTCCTGCGCGCGCACGTCGCCCCGGGCGGTTTCCCGCGGGTGACCAGATGAGGTTTCGGTGCCTTCTTGCATGGATGATTTCTTTATCTCACTTGGTACCCATTGGAAACCACCAAGGACACCCTCCCATGAAGATCGTCGTACTGGGCGCCAGCGGCCACATCGGCTCGGAAATCACCAAGGAGCTCGCCGGGCGGGGCCATGCGGTCACCGCCGTGGCCCGCAAGCCGGAGGCGATCCCGACCGCCGACCGCGTCACGCCGGTCGCCGGCGACGCCTCTGACGCGAACGCTCTCGCCGACCTGCTGCGCGGCGCCGACGCGGTGATCAGCGCCCTGCACTTCGACGTGCCGGCCGAGACCCTGCTGACCGCCGTGCGCGAGGCCGGCGTGCCGCGCCTGCTGGTCACCGGCGGCGCCGCCAGCCTGGAGGTCGCGCCCGGCGTCCGCCTGATCGACACGCCGCAGTTCCCAGAGGAATGGAAGCCGTTCGCCACCGGCGGCATCACCTTCCTGGACCATCTGCGCGGGATCAGCGACGTGGACTGGACCTTCCTCTCGCCCGCCGCCCTGATCGAGGCCTGGCCGCGCCTGGGCCGCTACCGCACCGGCAACGACCAGCTGCTGACCGACGACAAGGGCGAAAGCCGCATCAGCTACGCCGACTACGCCCTGGCCATGGTCGATGAGCTGGAGCAACCGAAGCACAGCCGCGCCCGTTTCACCGCCGCCTACTGAGGAGGGGTCGAGATGAAGTTCCCGCTCGCCGCCGCACTGATGACGCTGGCGATATGGGCCGGATCCGTCCACGCCGAGCCCGTCGCCGCGCCTCATCCGCCCTCCTCGAGCGACCGCACCGCCACCGAGGCCGAGAACGCCCAGATCGTCACCGCCTTCTACGAACTGGCGTTCAACCAGCACCGGCCGACCGAGGCGGCCCGGCTGTACATCGGCGACCGCTACATCCAGCACAATCCGAACGTCCCGAACGGAGCCGAGGCCTTCTATGGCTATTTCGAGGGCTTCTTCCGCGAGCATCCGCAGTCGCGCGTGACCATCCATCGCGTCATCGCTGACGGCGACCTGGTCGCCCTGCACCTGCATTCGCAGGAAAGTCCCGATGATCCCGGCCGCGCCATCGTGGACATCTTCCGGGTCGAGAACGGCAAGATCGTCGAGCATTTCGACGTCATCCAGTCCGTCCCCGCCACGACCGCCAACGGCAACACCATGTTCCAGGGCGACAAGGCCGATTGAGCGCCCCACCCCGGCCTCAAGCAGTCCGAAGGGCGGTAGTCCCAGCCGCCTGGGCCTCAAGTAGCCGATAGGCGATAGGCCAAAAAAGGAAGGCCCCGGAAGATCGCTCTTCCGGGGCCTTCGTCATTTCAGCGGCGTGGACCTATCAGGCGCCCAGCGAAGCCGGGTCGATCTTGAAGCCCGGCCCCATCGTCGACGACAGGCTGATCTTCTTGACGTAGGTGCCCTTGGCGCCCGACGGCTTCGAACGGACCAGAGCGTCCACGAAAGCCTTCACGTTGGCTTCCAGGGCTTCCTGGGTGAACGAGGCCTTGCCGATGCCGGCGTGGACGATGCCCGCCTTCTCGACGCGGAACTCGACGGCGCCGCCCTTGGCGTCCTTGACGGCCTGGGCGACGTTCGGGGTCACGGTGCCGACCTTCGGGTTCGGCATCAGGCCGCGCGGGCCCAGCACCTTACCCAGACGGCCGACCAGGGCCATCATGTCCGGCGA
>NZ_JAHFPF010000304.1 GCF_023259385.1 Brevundimonas sp.
GTGCGCGCCGATCGTCCATCAGGGCGCGCCGCAGCGCGACATCGGCATGGATGTGATCTGGGGCATGGTCGGCCTGACGGTGCTGCCCTTCGTGCCCTTCCAGATGGCGGAGGAATCGCGGGCGGACCGGGAGGGCGGGGCCCTGCTGGACTCGGTCGAGCCGGGATCGGTGCTGCCCGGCGGGGTCGAAGCCTTCGTGAGGCGGCGGCGCGGGGTGCGGGTCTATCGCGACGCCGTCGATCCGGGCTACGCGGTGATCGCGGTCAAGCTGGGCGACGGCGCGGACAACATCCCGGACATGGGCCTGTTGGGCGTGCGCGACGACCGGGTGGTGTGGGAGGTCCGGCGCGAGGCCGGGCAGCAGGGGCTGGGGCCGCTGGTGTGCCGGGACGCGGAGAACAGGCCGAGCGATGACCGGCCCGGCTGCACCGCCTACGGCAATCTGAAGCTCTGAGGCCTCAGCGCACCACGGGCGTCAGGGCCAGCTCGCGCCGGTCCAGTTCTTCCTCGATCTGATAGTAGGCGGCGTCGCTGATCTCGCCGTTCAGCCGCATGGCCAGCAGCCGTTCGCGCTTGCTGCGCAGGACATCCTCGGCGAGGTCGTCGACGGGCAGGGTGACGCGGCCGTCGCCTTCGCCGGCGGTCTTCAGGGCCTCGCGGCGCTCGTGATACTCGGCCTTCAGGCGCTTGGCGGGCGCGTCGTCCCGGCCCGAGACATGGTCGATGGCGGCGTCGGTGACGGCGGCGCGGGCCTTGCGGATCTCGCCGTCCAGCACGCCGTCGTTGCCCAGGCCCAGCAGGCGGATCAACGGCCCCAGCGTCAAGCCCTGGACCACGAGGGTGCCCATCACCACCGCGAACACCGCCAGCAGGATCACGTCGCGGAACGGGAAGCCGGCGGGCAGGGCGTAGGCGGCGGCCAGGCTGACCACGCCGCGCATCCCGGCCCAGCCGACGACCAGGCCCGAGGCGAAGGTCGGCGGCGAGGCTCCGGCCGGAAGATGGACCCCGAACAGCCGGTTCTTCACCTGCACGACGGTGTTGTAGCCCATCACCCAGGCCAGGCGGACGACGACGCAGACCAGCAGGATGATCAGGGCGAAGGCGGCGTACTCCTCGCGCTGCACCGGCTGCAGGTCGCGCCAGATGGGGGCGATCTGCAGGCCCACCAGCATGAAGGCCAGCACGTTCAGGGCGAAGACCGTGGTCTCCCACACCGCATAGGCCGGAACGCGGATCACCGCCGGGCTGCGGGCCGCCAGCCGGGCCAGGGTCAGGGCGAAGACGACGATGGTGACGATGGCCGACAGGCCCAGCCGCTCGGCCGCGATCCACACGCCGAAACTTCCGATGAATTGCAGTACGATGGAGGGCGGCGCCTCTGTCAGCAGGTGGGTGAGGCGCGCCTGCGTCCAGGCCGCGACCAGGCCGAAGAGGACGCTGCCCACGGTGGCCAGGGCGACGGAGCCGGCCAGCTGCCAGCCGCCGGGCATGGTGGTCAGGACCGCGGCCACGGCGATGCGGTAGGTCAGCAGGGCGCTGGCGTCGTTGAACAGGCTCTCGCCCTCCAGCACGGTGCGGATGCGGAAGGGGGCCGGGATGATGCGCAGCACGGCGGTGGCCGCCGCCGCGTCGGGCGGAGCGACGATGGCGCCCAGGGCCACCGCGGCGGCCCACGGAAGGGCGGGGATCAGCGCCTTGGCGGTGAACGCCACGGCCAGGGTGGTGACCGCTACGGCGGCGAGACTGAGGAAGGCGATGGGGACGACGTTGCGGCGCAGGTCGCGCAGGGAGCTGTCGAAGGCCGCGTCCAGCAGCACCGGCGCGACGAACAGGGCCAGCACCAGCTGGGGGTCTAGGGTGATCTCTGGCGCGAAGGGCAGGAAGGCCGCGCCCGCGCCGGCCAGGGCGACGAAGGGCGGGAAGGGGGCGTTGAGCTTCTGGGCCAGCAGCGACATCGCCACCGCCGCCGCCATCACGATCAGGATCGCTTCGAAGCCGTGCATCAGGCGGACAGGCTAGACCATTGTGCGGCCCGGCGTCACTCCGGCCGTCAGGCCTGGGCCAGTTCCTCGGCCCGCTTGGCCTTGCGGGCCTCGATCCGGCTCCAGACGCGGTCGTGGACGGTGAAGAAGACCGTCTGCACCAGCGGCTCGACGATGCCGATGGTCAGGGCGATGCGGATGTCGCGCGTCAGGGCGAAGGCGACCAGCACCGCGACGGTGAAATGCATCAGGCCGTAGGTGACCGACTTGAGCGCGATCTGCTTGAACGAGCGGGGCAGGGCGTGGCTGTGGCCATGATGGCCGTGACCGTGATGCCCGTGCGCCCGGGTCTGCTCCTCCGGGGTCATCAGGCCCAGGCGAGCGGTGACGGCCTCGGACGCCTCCTCGACGCCGGACAGCATGCGGCGGCGCTCGATGCGGTGCCAGACGCGGTCGTGGATCGAATAGGCGATGGTCTGGAAGAAGGGCTCGACCACCCCGACCGCCAGCGCCAGCCGCCAGTCCCGGGTGATGGCGAAGGCCACCAGGATGGCCACGACCAGGTGCATCACGCCGTAGCTCGCGATCTTGAGCGCGAGGCGGCGGGCGGTGCTGATCAAGGTGCGAACCATTCTCACCTACATCGGAGCGCAAGCGCCGCAGCGCAAGCCAATTGTTCCTATCGTCACCATAGCACGCGTTGAGGCCTTGCGGTTCAGGGGCCGACACGGTTATACGCGGCCCGCAAAACGGAGACTCCTCATGGAGATACGCGAAGGGCTCACCTTCGACGATGTTTTGCTCGAACCCGGCCCGTCCGAGATCATGCCCGCTGACGCGGACGTCTCGACGAAGCTGACGCGGGACATCCGACTGAACATCCCCCTGACCTCGTCCGCCATGGACACGGTCACCGAAAGCCGGCTGGCGATCGCCATGGCCCAGGCCGGCGGTCTGGGCGTCCTGCACCGCAATCTGACGGTCGAGGAACAGGCCGACCAGGTGCGCGAAGTGAAGCGCTACGAAAGCGGCATGGTCATCAATCCGGTGACCATCAATCCGGATACGACGCTGGGCGAGGTCCGCGCGATCGTGGCCCGCAAGAAGATCTCGGGCTTCCCGGTCGTGGATCCCAAGTCGGGCAAGCTGGTCGGCATCCTGACCAACCGCGACATGCGCTTCGACACCGATCCGAACCACACCGCCGCGCAGCTGATGACCACGGGCGACCTGGTCACGGTCCGTGAAGGCGCCGGGCGGGACGAAGCGCGCGAGCTGCTGCGCACCCGCAAGATCGAACGCGTCATCGTCGTCGACGAGGACTACCGGGCGACCGGCCTGATCACGATGAAGGACATCGAGAAGGCCCACGCCTTCCCGAACGCCGCCAAGGACGAGCAGGGCCGCCTGCTGGTCGGCGCGGCCTCGACCGTCGGCGACAACGGCTACGAGCGGGCCATGGCCCTGGCCGAGGCCGGCGCGGACGTGGTGGTGATCGACACCGCCCACGGCCACTCGGCCCAGGTCGCGCGGGTCGTCGAGCGCATCAAGCGCGAGAACAACCGCCTGCAGATCATCGCCGGCAACATCGCGACCTACGACGCCGCGCGGGCCCTGATCGACGCGGGCGCAGACGCCGTGAAGGTCGGCATCGGCCCGGGCAGCATCTGCACCACCCGCATCGTCGCGGGCGTGGGCGTGCCCCAGCTGACCGCCATCCTGGAGGCCGTCCGCGCCGCCCGGGAAAGCGGCACGCCGGTCATCGCCGACGGCGGCATCAAGTATTCGGGCGACCTGGCCAAGGCCATCGCGGCCGGCGCTAACGTGGCCATGATGGGCTCGATGTTCGCGGGCACGGACGAGAGTCCGGGCGAGGTCTTCCTGTACCAGGGCC
>NZ_JAHFPF010000305.1 GCF_023259385.1 Brevundimonas sp.
AACAACTATGACCGGGAAGCCTGGATCAACCAGCTGACCGACGAGGGCTCCGGGCCGTCCCGGGGTCGCATGCCGCTGGACACCGGCCATTGCCGGGTGACCAAGACGGGCGGCGAGGGGCCGGTGGCCATCGCCGTCGGCCGCCCGGGCAAGGTCGAGACCGCCGTGGCGCGGGCCGTCGGTGAATCGGCGACGGCGGGACTGTTCTGATGACGAGTGGGGGAACGGAATGAACGCATCCATCGCGGCCCTGGCCTATCTGGTCTCCGGCGTCCTGTTCATCCTGTCGCTGCGCGGGCTTTCGAGCCCCGAGACCAGCCGGCGCGGCAACACCTTCGGCATGATCGGCATGGCGTTGGCCGTCGGTGTGACCCTGCTGACGCTGTGGGCCAGCAAGGCCATGGACCCGCTGACCCTGGGCCTGATCGCCGGCGGCGTGGTCATCGGCGGCGGCGCGGGCGCCCTGATCGCGGGCCGGGTCCAGATGACCCAGATGCCCCAGCTGGTGGCCGCCTTCCACAGCCTGGTCGGCATGGCCGCCTGTCTGGTCGCGGTGGGCGCGGTCTACGCCCCGGACAGCTTCGGCATCGCCACGGCCGCGGGCGGCATCAAGACCCTGTCGATCATCGAGCTAAGCCTCGGCGTCGCCATCGGCGCCGTCACCTTCACCGGCTCGGTGATCGCCTTCGCCAAGCTGAACGGCAACATGAGCGGCGCCCCGATCATCCTGCCCGCCCGGCACCTGATCAACATCGCCCTGGCCCTGGGCCTGGTCCTGCTGATCGGCGTCATGATCGGCTCGGGCGGCACGGCGACCTGGGCCTTCTGGGGCGTGTTCGCCATCGCCCTGATCCTGGGCGCGACCCTGATCATCCCCATCGGCGGCGCCGACATGCCGGTGGTGGTGTCGATGCTCAATTCCTACTCCGGCTGGGCCGCGGCGGCGCTGGGCTTCACGCTGGAGAACATCGCCCTGATCATCACCGGGGCGCTGGTCGGCAGCTCGGGCGCGATCCTGAGCTACATCATGTGCAAGGGCATGAACCGCAGCTTCATCAGCGTCATCCTGGGCGGCTTCGGCGGCGGAGACGCGGCGGCCGGCCCGGGCGGCGCGGTCGAGACGCGGCCGGTCAAGCAGGGCTCGGCCGAGGACGCGGCCTTCATCATGAAGAACGCCTCAAAGGTCATCATCGTGCCCGGCTACGGCATGGCGGTGGCCCAGGCCCAGCACGCCCTGCGCGAGATGGCCGACAAGCTGAAGGAGGAGGGGGTCGAGGTGAAATACGCCATCCACCCCGTGGCCGGCCGCATGCCCGGCCACATGAACGTCCTGCTGGCCGAGGCCAACGTGCCCTATGACGAGGTGTTCGAGCTGGAGGACATCAACTCCGAGTTCGGCAGCTGCGACGTGGCCTTCGTCATCGGCGCCAACGACGTGACCAATCCGGCGGCCAAGACCGACCCGACCAGCGCCATCTACGGCATGCCGATCCTGGACGTGGAGAAGGCCGGCACCGTGCTGTTCATCAAGCGCGGCATGGCGGCGGGCTATGCCGGCGTCGAGAACGAGCTCTTCTTCCGCGACAACACCATGATGCTGTTCGCCGACGCCAAGAAGATGGTCGAAGGGATCGTGAAGAGCCTTTAGGCCCTACTCATTCCGCGCCGTCGGAATCCAGAACCACGTTGACGATGGCCATCCAGGCGCGGTCGTCCGCCAGTTCGGGATTATAGGTTCGGGCGACGAAGAGCCCCAGAAGCGTCATGTAGAGCCCCCGCGCGGCGACGTCGGCGACGTCGGCCGGACGTCCCAGCCGTTCAAGTTCCGCGGCGATGTAGGCGATGCGGCTGGCGTCAACGCGCCGCATGGTGACTCGCGCCGAGTCATCGACGGCGGCCCAGGCCCGCAGGGCGTTTTCAGCTTTCGCCGCATCGACGCCGTGCACCAGTCGGTCCATCGCCTGCAGGGCGACATTGCGGAGGCGATCGGCGGCGTTCGGGATATCCCAGGCATTGGCGATCAGCTGATCGGTGAGATCCGTCTCCCACAGGGTCAGCAGATCGGCGAGCAGGTCGTGACGGTCCTTGAAGTGCCAATAGAACGATCCCCGGCTGACCTGGAGACTCTTCGCCAGCCGGTCGATCTTCACCGCGTCCACGCCGCCTTCCGCCAACGCACCCAGCCCCGCCAGTGTCCAATCTGTTCGGGTCAGGGAGATCTGGGGGGCTGTCATTCGCCAACCATACACCACTGTATTGACAGCTGCCAACCGGGCGACCATACAGAAGTGTATGGAGGTGAAGGCATGACACTTTATCGGCTGGGTTGCTTCGGCCTGATCGGGCTGGGCCTCCTTCATCTCGCTGTGCTTGGTCTGGACGCGTTCAGCTATGCGGGAGATCTGGCGAGGGGCCGGTTGTGGACCTGGGAGCACTGGGGACCGCTGGCTGGGCAGCGCCCGGAGTTGGTCGCCGGCGGCTTCGCGTTCTGGTCCACGATCGGCAGTTTCGCGGTCCCGGTCATGGGACTGGGAACTCTTCTGGTCGATCTTGATCGACGCGGCGTGCTTGTGCCGCGCGGGGTGTTCATCGGCCTGGGGGTATGGTTGCTGGTCTGCTCGGCCCTGATGCCGCCCAGCGGTTTTCCGTTCGCGCTCGTGGTGATCGCCGCGCTGCTTTTCGCAAGGCAGGGCGGGACGCGGCGGCCTGTAGCGGGAAGCGCCGTCCGGAGGTAGGCTCGCGACCGGAGGGATGTCTCATGGCCAGCGAACCCAAGACCCGCCCCACCGACGTCCCCGTCGCCGACTTCATCGCCGCCGTCGAAAACCCGCGTCGTCGGGCCGACGCCGAGGTGGTGCAGGCGATGATGGCCGAGGCCTCGGGCGAGCCCGCCGTGATGTGGGGGCCGTCGATCATCGGCTACGGCAGCTATCGCGGGGCGACCGGCGACTGGCCGATCATCGGCTTCTCGCCGCGCAAGGCGAACCTGGTCCTCTATGTCGCGCGTGACTTCGATGGAGTGGACGACGTGCTGGCGCGGCTGGGCAAGCACAAGGCCAGCGTGGGCTGCCTGTATGTGAACCGGCTGGATGATCTGGACCCGGCGGTGTTGCGCGAACTGGTGCAGCGGTCGGTGGCGTGGATGCGGGCCAAAGCCCCCGGCGCCGGGGGCTGCTGACAAGCCCCTATCGCGCGCCAGCGGGCGGCGCTAACACGCGCCCGTGAACATGCCTGCTCAACCCGCCAACGCCGCCCACCACCGCTTCGAGGCGCTGGATTCCCTGCGCGGGGTCTGCGCCATCCTGGTCGTCATGTTCCACATGCCGGTGGCCAGTCATTGGCGCGACTGGGGCCTGATCCAGCACGGCTATCTGTTCGTCGACTATTTCTTCGTCCTGTCGGGCTTCGTCATCGCCCATGCCTATGCTGCGCGGCTGAAGACGCCGCGGGACGCCGGGCGGTTCATGGTGCGGCGGCTGGGCCGGGTCTGGCCCCTGCATGTCCTCATGCTGGCGGCCTTCATCGGGCTGGAGCTGCTGCGGCTGTGGACCCATTTCGACAGCGTGACCCCGTTCGCGCGCGACCGCTCGGTCGAGTCGATCTTCACCAACCTGCTGCTGATCCAGGCCTACAACCTGCATGGCTTCCTGACCTGGAACGGCCCGGCCTGGACGCTGAGCGTCGAGGTCGGTTGCTATGTCGTCTTCGCCGCCCTGGTGCTGGCCCTCCCGCGCGGCTGGCGCTGGGTCGGGGCGGTGCTGGCGGTGATCGGCGGGATCTTGGTGCTGACCCTGGCTCCGCGCTGGATGAACACCACCCACGACCAGGCCTTCCCGCGGGCGGTGTACGGCTTCTTCCTGG
>NZ_JAHFPF010000054.1 GCF_023259385.1 Brevundimonas sp.
TGATCTCGGTCACGCCAAGCTGATCGAAAAGAATATCCGCCGCGCCAACATCGCCAATGATATCGCGCACTTCGCCGACGGCAGCTCCGCCCTGGACTATCTGTTCAGCGCCCCCGTCAAGGCCAACGGGCCGCTGCTGATCCTGCTGGACCTGAACCTGCCGGACATGTCGGGCACGGACATTCTGGAGAAGGTCAAGAACGACGAGCGACTGCGCCGCGCGCCGGTGGTCGTCCTGACCACCACGGACGACAAGGTCGAGATCCAGCGCTGCTACGATCTGGGCTGCAACGTCTACATCACCAAGCCGGTCGACTACGAAAGCTTTGCGGGAGCTATCCGCCAGCTCGGGCTTTTCCTGTCCGTCATGCAGGCGCCGGAGATCGAGTGAAGACCCACGGGGAGGTCATCCGCCTGCTCTACATCGACGATGACCGCGGACTGTCGCGGTTGGTCGAGAAGGAGCTCGGGCGTCACGGCTACGCCGTTTCCTGCGCCCCCGACGGGGATGCGGGGCTGAACCTTCTCATCACGCGTCCGGGCGATTTCGACGCCGTCGCCCTGGACCACTACATGCCCGGCCGCGACGGGCTGGACGTATTGCCGGACATCGTCGCTCTGACCGACCCGCCGCCGGTGGTCTATGTGACCGGAGCCCAGGAGGGGCGCATCGCCGTCGCCGCCCTGCGCGCCGGCGCCGCCGACTACGTCATCAAGGACGTGTCCGAGGACTTCACCGCCCTGCTGCGCAACGCGGTCGAGGAAGCGGTGCGGCGCCGCCGCCTGCAGCGCGAGCATGACGAGGCGCAGGAACAGGTCCGCCTCGCCCGCGACCGCGCCGAGGCCATGCTGCGCGAGGTCAACCATCGTGTCGGCAACTCGCTGCAGCTGGTGTCCAGCTTCATGTCGCTACAGCTGCGCCACCTCGCCGATGAGGGCGCCCGGGCGGCGCTGAAGGAATCCCAGGCCCGCATCGAGGCCGTCGCCCACGTCCACCGCCGCCTCTACACCTCGGGCGACATGACCTCCGTGGACATGGACGAGTACCTGAAGGGCCTGATCGACGAGCTGGGCAAGTCGGTGGGACCGGGCGCGGGCTCGCCCGCCATCACGCTTGAGGTCGAGCCCCTGCGGGTGTCGACCGATCAGGCGGTTTCCCTTGGCGTGGTGGTCACCGAGCTGGTCACCAACGCGGTGAAGTACGCCTACGCGCCCGGACAAGGGGGCGAGATCCGCGTCATCCTGCGCGCCGACGCTGACGGCCGCGCCCTGCTGACCGTCGAGGACGACGGCCCGGGCATGGGTGACGGATCCCCCAAGGGCACCGGTCTGGGCGGCAAGATCATCTCGGCCATGGCCTCGGGCCTGCGTTCGACGGTCGAGTTCGACCGGGCGCACAAGGGCGTTCGCGCGCGCCTGGCCTTCGATCTCTGACATGACCGCCGCCTTGCAGTTCGGCGTTGCGGAGCCTGGGCTCGACTATGTCCTGCGCCCCACCGCCTTCGGCCTGGTCTTCCGCGACAGCAAGCTGGCCTGTGTTCGGGTCGATCGCGGCGAGGGCAGCTATTACGACCTGCCGGGCGGCGCGGTGGACGGCGACGAGAACGAGGAACAGGCGCTGATCCGCGAGTTCGTGGAGGAGACGGGCATGACCGTTCGCCCCTTCGCCCGCATCGCCGAGGCCTCCCAGTTCTTCCGCAAATCGACCGGCGAGCCTCTCAACAATACCGGCGGCTACTGGATCGCCGAACAGGTCTCGCTGGATCCCTCGGCCAAGGTCGAGGCGGATCATGAGCTGGTCTGGCTGCATCCGCACACCGCCCTGAACGAGCTGCGCCACGACGCCCATGCCTGGGCGGTGGCGGCGTGGTTGCGGCGCAAGACCATTTTTGCTTCAGGTCGGATCGACCTGAATCCAAAAAATGGTCCAGCATCAAACTGGAGCGAAATCTGAGCCGAGCTGGACAGCGTCCAGCTCAACCGATTTCACTCTAGGGCTGATCTCCGTACGGTCCCGCACACTGTGACGCGGGCGGGAACATCGCTCCGCCTTCGCCCGTTCTCCTATCGAAGCGCCGTCCTCCCCTCGGCGCTCTTCCAAGGAGACTCTGATGCCCGATCAAGACCGTATCGACGGCGCCGCCAAGAACATCGGCGGCAAGGCCAAGGAACTCGCCGGCAAGATCACCGGCGACGAAAAGCTGAAAGCGGAAGGCAAGGCCGACCAGGCCGCCGGCAAGATCCAGAACGCCGTCGGCGGCCTCAAGGACACCCTGCGCGGCGACAAGCGCAGCTAGGACCGTCCGATCCTGCATTTCGAAGCGCCGCGTTCCCTCCGGGAGCGCGGCGTTCGCGTATCCGCCTGAGGGGAGTCAGTCGCGGCGGCCGAGGTTGATCTTCAGGCCTTCTTCGCGAACCTCCCGGCCGCCGACCGTGCATTCCTCGCGGAAAGCGACCGCGCCCTGGTTCGTGACGGCGGGTCGGGTTGTGCAGTTCCGGTCGCTCAGATCCGGGCCGGCGGGCACGCTGCGGCTCGGCGCGCCGCACTGCATCGCATAGCGGTCGCCGGCCGCTTCCTGGCGGCAGTTGTCCGGCGATCCGCTGGGGCGCAGGCCGGCGGGCAGGGCGTCGCCGAGATTGGCGGCCAGGGCGAGGCGCACGCGGCTTTGGCATGCCTCCATCGGCTCCGAGGCCGCGCGGATCAGGGGGCTGCATTCCGAGCGCTCATAGCCGAAAGGATCGGCGCGGGCCCAGTCGGGAATCGCGGGGGCGGCGGCTGTCGCGGTCACGGCGGGAGCGGGCTCCGCGGGCGCGGTCCAGACGACCGGGCCGGGCGCGGCCTGTTGCAGCATCAGGGCGGAAAGCACGGCGGCGGTCAGCATGGGGGGAGCCTCCGAAATGTACGGTCCCACGCTAGCCTATTTCGCCAGCGCCCGCATCGCCTTCTCCAGCCCGTCCAGCGTCAGCGGATACATGCGCTCGTCTATGACATCGCGGATCAGGCCCACGGACGCCGAATAGTTCCAGTACCGCTCCGGCGACGGGTTCAGCCACGCCACCTTGTCCCACTGCTGCGTGGCCCGCTTCAGCCAGACCGCGCCGGCCTCCTCGTTCCAGTGCTCGACCGAGCCGCCGGGCATGGTCACCTCATAGGGGCTCATGGTCGCGTCGCCGACGAAGATGGCGCGCCAGTCGGCGGGGTATTTGTTCAGCACATCCCAGGTCGGGATCTTCTCGGCGTGCCGGCGCCGGTTGTCCTTCCACACGCCCTCGTAGAGGCAGTTGTGGAAATAGAAGAATTCCAGGTGCTTGAACTCGGTCTTCGCCGCCGAGAACAGCTCCTCGCACATCTTCACATGGGCATCCATCGAGCCGCCGATGTCGAGGAACAGCAGCACCTTGATCGTGTTGCGCCGCTCGGGCCGCATGTGGATGTCCAGCCAGCCTTGGCGCGCCGTGCCGTCGATGGTGGCGTCCATGTCCAGCTCGTCCGCCGCGCCCTGGCGGGCGAAGCGGCGCAGGCGGCGCAGGGCGACCTTGATGTTGCGCGTGCCCAGTTCGACCTGATCGTCCAGGTTCTTGTACTCGCGCTTCTCCCAGACCTTTACGGCCCGGCCCTGCTTGCCGGGGCCGCCGATGCGCACGCCTTCGGGATTGTAGCCGCCGTGGCCGAAGGGGCTGGTCCCGCCCGTGCCGACCCATTTGCTGCCGCCCTCGTGCCGGCCCTTCTGTTCTTCCAGACGCTCTTTCAGCGTCTCCATCAGCTTGTCGAAGCCGCCCATGGCCTCGATCTGGGCCTTCTCCTCGTCTGAGAGGAATTTCTCGTTCAGCAGCCGCAGCCAGTCCTCGGGGAGGTCGGTGGTCAGGTCCTCGCCCGCGCCGACCGTCTCGATCCCCGCGAACACCTTGCCGAACACCTGGTCAAAGCGGTCGTAGTGCTTCTCGTCCTTGACCAGGACGGCGCGCGACAGGTGGTAGAAGTCATCCACCTTTCCGCCGGCCACGCCCTTGTCCATGGCCTCCATCAGATGGAGCCATTCCTTCATCGACACGGGGACTTTCGCGTCGCGCAGGGCGGTGAAGAAGGGCAGGAGCATGCCCCTAACCTGATCGCCGATCAGCCGCGCCGCAAGATGAACTCGTCATCGAACCACGAGCCGACCGGATAGCGGTACTCGCCCGCCTTCTCGAAGCCGTAGGCCTCGTAGAGCTTCTGGGCCTTCAGGTTGCCGCTCCAGACCCCGATCCACATCGGGCCGGTGGTATTGGCCTGCATCCACTCCAGCGAGATCGCCAGCAGACGGGTGCCCAGTCCCAGCCCCTGCGCGGCCTTCGAGACGTACAGCCGCCGCAGCTCGGCGTGGCCGGCCTCGCCCTCGGGGTGGGGCAGGGTGTTCGGCCCGGTGTTGGCGAAGGCCAGCAGGTCGCCGTCGCGCTCCGCCACCCACCAGGCCGCGCCCGGCTCAGCCAGTTTGGTGCGGATCGTGTCGGCGTTGAAGCTCGCGTCCAGGAAGGCCGTCAGGTCGGCTTCCGGATAGGGAATGGCGAAGCCGTCGGCGGCGACGAAGGTGTCGATGAAGGTCTGGCGGCCCAGGTCGGCCAAGGCTTGTGCGTCTTCGGGCTGGGCGGGGCGGATCAGGGCGTCGGTCATTATCCCGCTTTGAGCCTTCGCGCCGCCGTGAACACAACCCCCTAAATCCGCGCCTCCCAGCGTCCGCCGGGATGAGCGGATGATTTTGGTGAACCCAGAGCCTAGTCTCACGGTCATGAGCGCGACCCTCTTCACCCATCCGGACATGCTGGCCCATCAGCCGGGGCTGGGACATCCGGAAAGCCCGGAGCGGCTGAAGGCGGTGCTGGACGCGCTGGACGACGCGGGCCTGGGCCGCGACCGCCGCGCCGCCGCTGAAGCCTCGGTCGCCGATCTGGAGCGGCTGCACCCGGCGGCCTATGTCGCCCGCCTGCTGGACGCCTCGCCCGCCGAGGGGCTGAACCAACTGGACGCCGATACCGTCCTTTCGCCCGGCAGCATCCGCGCCGCCCGCCTGGCCGCCGGGGCGGTGGTCGATGCGGTGCGCGCCGTGGCCCGGGGCGAGCTGACCCGCGCCTTCGCCGCCGTCCGTCCGCCCGGTCACCACGCCGAGCCCGACCGGGCCATGGGGTTCTGCCTGTTCTCCAACGTCGCCGTCGCCGCCCGCGTGGCCCAGTCGGAAGGCCTGGTCCGCGTCGCCGTGATCGATTTCGACGTGCACCACGGCAACGGCACCCAGGCGGCGTTCGAGACCGACGACAGCCTGTTTCTGGGCTCCATCCACCAGATGCCGCTCTATCCCGGCACGGGCGCTGCCTCCGAGACCGGCGTCGGCAACATCGTCAACGCGCCCGTCGCGCCCCACGCGGCGCGCGAGGCGTGGCGCGCGACCTTCGCCGGCGGACTGATGCCGGCCTTGCAGGGCTTTCGGCCCGACCTGATTCTGATCTCCTCCGGATTCGACGCGCACCGCCGCGATCCATTGGCCCACCAGAGCCTGGAGGCCGAGGATTTCGCCTGGGCCACCCGCGCCGTCATAGAGGTCGCGCGTTCGTGCTGCGGCGGGAAGGTTGTCTCATCGCTCGAGGGCGGTTACGACCTAGAAGGGCTGGGCCGTTCGGCGGTCGCCCATGTACAGGCCCTGGGGGAGGAATAAGGACGGTCTGCCAAAGGTTTGGCCCTCCAATGTTATGCCCCTCGCCGCTAGAGACTCATCCTTGGTCGATACCCCCGCGTCCGCGCCGTCAGAGCCTGTCCCGCCCCAAGATCGCGTCAGGGCGGCGCTGGTCGCGGTGCGTCCCGGCGCCATTATCCTGGCCCGCCATGGCGAACCGGCCCTGTCGCGCAAATGCATGCTGACCTCGGACCAGTACCGCGACTGGTGGGCGAAGTATGAGATCGGCGGCCTGCGCGCCGGCCAGACCCCTCCGCCTGAACTGGTCGCCGCCGCCGAGGGCGCGGGCGCCATCTACGCTTCGACCCGCCCCCGTGCGCAGGAGACGGCCGCCGCCGCCGCCGCGGGCAAGGAGGTCATGACCGACGCCCTGTTCATCGAGGCGCCGCTGCCGCCGCCGCACTTCCCCGCCTGGTTCAAGCTGCCGCCGAAATACTGGGGCGCGGTCGCCCGTTTCTGGTGGCACGCCTTCAATCACCACGAGGGTCAGGAGACCCGGCACGAGGCCGAGGCCCGCGCCGAGCAGGCCGCCCAGGTCCTCATCGGACGCGCCGAAAGCGGTCAGGACGTGCTGGTGCTGGCGCACGGCTATTTCAATCACATGGTCGGTCGCCGCCTGAAGGCCGACGGGTGGAAGCTGGTTCACAACCAGGGCTTCCGCTACTGGTCCCAGCGCCGCTACGAGAAGCGCTGAAGCGAAACGGAGGCGTCATGATCCGGCGATCCCTGCTTTCCGGCCTCCTCGGCCTTCTTCTGCTGTTCGGCGCCGGCCCGGTCCTGGCCCAGGACGCCGCGACGCCCGCACCCGCCGGGGTCCGCGTGGCCCTCGTCACCGATCTGGGGACCATCCTCGTCGAGACCGATCCGCGCGCGCCGCTGACCTCGGCCAACTTCCTCCGCTATGTCGATCAGCGCCGTCTCGACGGCCTGACCTTCTATCGCGCCATGCAACTGGGGCCGGACGCGGGCCTGATCCAGGGCGGCGCCAGCGGAGCCCGGGACCGGATCCTGCCGCCCGTGGCGCATGAACCGACCAGCCAGACCGGCCTGACCCACACCGAAGGCGCCCTGTCGATGGCGCAGAACGCGCCCGGCACGGCGACGGCCGACTTCTTCATCATCGTGGGCAGCCTGACCTCGCTGGACGCCGGCAAGACCACGCCCGACGATCCGGGCTACGCCGTGTTCGGCCATGTGGTCGAGGGCATGGATGTGGTTCGCACCATCCTGGCGGCGCCCAAGTCGCCGACTGAAGGCGAAGGTGTCATGCAGGGCCAGATGCTGGAGCCGCGGGTCCGTATCATCTCCGCCCGCCGGGTAGAGACGCCGTCGCCCTGAGCCGGTCAGGCGTCTTCCGTCGCCTTCGCCGCCTTGTCGATCAGGGTTTTCACCCCGTCCAGCAGATCGGCGAACGCCCGCAGCCGGGTGACGATGTCCACCTCGTCCTTACGCGCCTTGTCGACCGCGGCCTTGGCGTCCTTCGCGGCCTTGAACGCGGCCTCCACCGCCGGGCCGGTTTCGGCCAGCCAGGCGTTGGCGGCGCGCAGCATCTGGGTGTGAAGGCCGTCCAGGTTGGCGTTGACCGCCTTCAGCTTCACCGCGTCGCCGCCGCAGGCCTTGCGGTCCGTCTTGCGGGCGCTCCACGCATCCGAATAAGCCTGCGCGGCCAGGGCGAAGCGCTCCTCATGGGTGCTGCTCATCGGGCGGCCTCCTTCGGCGCGGGGATCAGGGCTGTGATCTCGGCGATGGCCCGGTTCAGGTCCGCGATGTCGGCGGCACCCACGGTCTCGAAATCGGTGTGGGCCGTCTCCAGCTTGGCGAGGGTGTTCAGGATGGCGTCATAGCGCGCGGCCTGCAGGCGCACCCGGTCATTGGCCTGTCCGCGCAGGAAGGCGAGGGTCGCGCCCCGCGCGCTGGGATTGGACGCCAGGATCTGCTCGGCGTCAGGGACCAGGGTCACGCCCAGGTCGGCGGCCATGGGCTGCAACAGAGGCGATCGCGAGATCAGTCCGGCGTTGTAGAGGGCCTCGACCGCGGCGCCTTCCTGATCAGCGAACGATCCCGACAGGGCGTTGAACAGCCGCATCTCGGCCCCCAGCGACCGGCGCAGCAGGACGACGGCGTCGCGGATGCGGGCGCTGCCGTTGCGCAGCCGGGTCCGTTGCCGGTCGCCGGCCAGCAGCCCCGCGCCCTGACTGATCGCGCTGCCCAGAGGGGCGCTGATCAGGGCGCCCGATCCGGGTTGCAGGATGTCGGCATAGGCGTTGACGCTGGTGGTCAGGCGACCGACCACGGCCTCCATCGCGCCCGCCGCGTCGTACTGCGCCTCCTGTCCCAGCGCCCGATAAGCGTCGGCCAGGGCGGTCAGCGCATCGGCCCTCAGGTTGATCGCCCGGATCAGCTTGCCGACCTCCTGGGCGTTGGCGTCGCTCTGGTCCGCCGGCTCACACTGGTTCGGATCGGCCAGTTCGATGCAGGTCTCCCAGGTGTTGGTGAAGGCCATCAGCTCTTCCTGCCGGTCCAGCCGTCCCGACAGGTCGCGCACCTCCTTCGCCGCAAGGTCCGAGGCCTCCGCGCCGCTCTTGGCTAGATCTGCCGCCTGGTCGCGAGGCACGGTGGCGCAGCCCGCCAGTCCGGCGCACACTCCCGCGATGATCAGCCATCCCCGCATGATCGCTCCCCGCTCTTCCCGAACCTGAACGCGTGTAGTCGGTAACGACGGTATGTGGAACGCCCTTTCAACGCATTGCCGCCACGGGGTCCACTGACTAAGGAAGGTGTTCGTCCGTGGAAGCCCTATGACCGACACTCCCATCCCCGCCGAACTGAGTTTTGAAGACGCGCTGCAGCGCCTGGAGCAGATCGTCCAGAAGCTGGAATCCGGCCAGGCGCCGCTCGAGGAATCGATCGCCCTGTACGAGGAGGGCGCGCGCCTGAAGGCGCATTGCGAGGCGCGGCTGAAGGCCGCCCAACTGCGCGTCGAGAAGATCGTCGTGGGTCCCGACGGCCAGCCGCGCGGCGCCGAGCCGGCGGCGTTCGACTGATGTCCGGACCGGCCGAAACCATCGGCTTCGACGACTTCATGAAGGTCGATATTCGCGTCGGCCGGGTGCTGAAGGCCGAGCCGTTCCCGGAGGCCCGCAAGCCCGCCTACAAGCTGACCATCGACTTCGGTCCGGACATCGGGGTCAAGAAGTCCTCGGCCCAGATCACCGTGCACTACACGCTCGAGGAGCTGGAGGGCCGCAAGGTCGCCGCCGTGGTCAACTTCCCGCCGCGCCAGATCGGGCCGGTCCGGTCCGAGGTCCTGACCCTCGGCTTCCCTGACGAGAACGGCGCCGTGGTGCTGGTCGGGGTCGATCGCGACGTTCCCGTGGGCGGGAGGCTGTTCTGAACAAGCCTCACGCCGCCAACTCGCCCGAGCAGGGCGTCATCGACCGGGTGGCCGAGGTCGCCGACCTGGTCACCGTGGCGCTGGATGAATTGCTGCCGCGCGCCGAGGGGCCGGAATCGCGCCTCACCGAGGCCATGCGCTACGCCGCGCTCGGTCCGGGCAAGCGGCTGCGGCCCTTCTTCGCCCTCGAAGCCGCCCAGCTGTTCGACATCGAGGAACGCCCGGTCCTGCGCGCCGCCTGCGCCCTGGAGTGCGTCCACGCCTACAGCCTGGTCCATGACGACCTGCCCTGCATGGACGATGACGACGTCCGGCGCGGCCGTCCGACGGTGCACATCGCCTATGACGAGGCTACCGCCGTCCTCGCCGGCGATGCGCTGCAGACCGCCGCCTTCGACATCATCCTGCACGAGGACACCCACGAGGATCCCGCCATCCGCTGCGAGCTGGCGGCCCGTCTGTCGATGGCGTCCGGCGCGCGCGGCATGGCCGGCGGCCAGATGATCGACCTCCTTGGCGTCCGCGACGACCTGGGCGGCGTGGCCCGCATGCAGCGGCTCAAGACCGGCGCCTTGTTCACCTTCGCCTTCGAGATCCCGCTGATCATCGCCCAGGCCCGCGAGGTGCACCGCCAGGCCCTGACCAGCTTCGCCCACGACATCGGCCTGGCCTACCAGATCGTCGACGACCTGCTGGACGTCGAGGGCGACGAGGACATTCTGGGCAAGGCGGCCCGCAAGGATCACGCCCAGGGCAAGACCAATTTCGTCACCCTGCTGGGCGTCGACCAGGCGCGGCACAGGGTCGCGCACCTGGCGGACCAGGCCCGCGCCCACTTGGACGTGTTCGGGCCCGACGCGGATATCCTTAAGGCCAGCGTGGACTTTGTGCTTCAGCGCCGGTCCTGATACGGAGCGGATCCCTGCACTGGTCCTGCACGGATTTTTCAGATCGCATCGACCTCGACCGCAGCGAAATGCTCTACTGCGTGTTGGAAGACCAAAGGCCTAGGTACGAACCGCCCGCATGCCCGATACCCCGATCCTCGACCAGGTGAAGTTCCCCGCCGATATGCGGGACTTCGACATCGCCCAGCTGAAGCAGCTGGCTGACGACGTGCGGACCGAGACCATCGACGCCGTATCGGTGACCGGCGGCCACCTCGGCGCCGGCCTGGGCGTGGTCGAGCTGACGGTCGCCCTGCACCATGTGTTCGAGACGCCCAGGGACATCCTGATCTGGGACGTCGGTCACCAGTGCTATCCGCACAAGATTCTGACCGGACGCCGCGACCGCATCCGCACCCTGCGTCAGGGCGGCGGCCTGTCGGGCTTCACCAAGCGATCCGAGAGCGAATACGACCCCTTCGGCGCGGCCCACGCCTCGACTTCGATCAGCGCTGCGCTCGGCTTCGCCGCCGCCCGCGACCAGAAGGGCGAGAGCAACCGCGTGGTCGCCGTCATCGGCGACGGCTCCATCTCCGCCGGCATGGCCTACGAGGCCATGAACAATGCGGCCGAGGCCACCAACGGCCAGCTGATGGTGATCCTGAACGACAACGACATGTCGATCGCCCCGCCGGTCGGCGGCATGAGCGCCTATCTGGCCCGTCAGGTCTCGGGCGGCGCCTATCGCCAGGTCCGCAACATCGGCAAGAAATTCGTCGAGCACCTGCCGCGCCCGTTCAAGAACGCCGCCCGCAAGGCCGAGGAATACGCCCGCGGCATGATCGTCGGCGGCACCTTCTTCGAGGAGCTGGGCTTCTACTACGTCGGCCCCATCGACGGGCACGACATGGACAACCTGGTCCCCATCCTGAAGAACGCCGCCGCCATCACCGACCGTCCGGTGCTGGTCCATGTCGTGACCCAGAAGGGCAAGGGCTACGCCCCGGCCGAGAGCAGCGCCGACAAACTGCATGCCGTGGTCAAGTTCGACGTCGTCTCGGGCAAGCAGTCCAAGCCGGTCTCCAACGCGCCCAGCTACACCAAGGTGTTCGGCACAGAGCTGATCAAGCGGGCTCAGATCGATCCGACGGTGGTGGCCATCACCGCCGCCATGCCCTCGGGCACCGGCCTCGACCTGTTCGGCGCGGCCTTCCCGACCCGCACCTATGACGTCGGCATCGCCGAGCAGCACGCCGTCACCTTCGCCGCCGGCCTGGCCGCCGACGGGATGAAGCCGGTCTGCGCCATCTATTCGACCTTCCTCCAGCGCGGCTACGACCAGGTCGTCCACGACGTGGCTATCCAGTCCCTGCCGGTGCGCTTCGCCATGGACCGCGCCGGCCTGGTCGGCGCTGACGGCTCGACCCACGCGGGCAGCTTCGACATCGGCTACATGGGCGCGCTGCCGGGCATGGTCCTGATGGCCGCCTCGGACGAGGCCGAGCTGGCCGCCATGATCGCCACCAGCCTGGAGATCGACGACCGCCCCTCAGCCTTCCGCTACCCGCGCGGCGACGGCGTCGGGGTCGAGATTCCGGAACTGGCCGCCCCGCTCCAGATCGGCAAGGGCCGCGTCGTGCGCGAGGGCACGACCGTCGCCATCCTGTCGCTGGGCACCCGCCTGCAGGAATCGCTCAAGGCCGCCGACGCCCTGGCCGCGCGCGGCGTCTCGGCCACCGTCGCCGACGCCCGCTTCGCCAAGCCGCTGGATGAGGCGCTGATCCTGCGTCTCGCTCGCGAGCATGAATGCCTGATTACGGTGGAAGAGGGCGCCATGGGCGGCTTCGGCGCCTTCGTGCTCCAGATGCTGGCCGAGAAGGGCGCGCTGGACGGCGGGCTCAAGATCCGCACCCTGCACCTCCCCGACGTCTTCCAGGACCAGGACAGCCCGGCGGTCCAGTACGCCCAGGCCGGCCTGAACGCCGAGCAGATCGCCGCCACGGCCCTGCAGGCCCTGGGCGTCGAGGCGACCCGCGCGGTTCGGGCCTGAGGCAACTTAGAGGCCGGCATGCCGTTTTGAACCGGGGCGGTTCGGAGCGTCGTCATGAAATCCATCGTCCTGTCTCTCGCCCTGGCGCTCGCCGCCGGGCCCGTGCTCGCCCAGGAGGCGCCGGCGGAATCGCCGCCGCCCGAGCAACTGCAGATCTTCCGCACCGGCGACGCGGCCATGAACTGCCGGCAGATTTCCGACGAGGCGGCCGACCTCAGCGCGCAGATGGGGGGCGGGCAGGGCGGCGGAGTGTTCAGTTCGGTCGTCGGCGTCGGCCGCGCGGGCGCCTCCATGCTGATCCCCGGCGCGGGCCTGGCCCTGGCCGGCGCGGACGCCCTGACCCGGCCGGAGCGCGAGCGCCGCGAGGCCCGGGCGCGGTCCATCGAGCAGCGCTGGTACTACCTCAACGGCCTCTACACCGGCCTGCGCTGCGGCGAGGAGCCGGCGATCCCGGCGCCGACGCCGGGCGGATAGACGCGGTTGCGCGGTCGTCGCCGTCACTTTGATGCGGCCCGGTTCGACGGCCCGTGCGCGAATCCTCGCGCAGCACAGCGACCGTTCGCCACGCCCGCTCAAACGGCGAAATAATCGTGCGCATTTTCAATGATCTAAAGCATCCTCGCGCCGCCTTGACCTGCGGGGGTCTCGCCTATAGGTTCCGCGCCGAATTCAGACCCCCTCCGGGGTTCGCCAACCGGCGGATCAAGGAGCGCTGAGGCCGCCATGTCCCTGCCACCGGAATCGCGCGAAGAGGCGATCGCTCGTCTCAACAAGAGCGCATCCGACCTGGAGGCGCGCACCGCGCCGCCGCTCTCTCACGAGGCTGCGGGTCAGGCGGCGGCGGGCCAGGCCTGGAAGATCATCGCCGACCTGTTCGGCGGCGTCTTCGTGGGTCTCGCGATCGGCTTCGGGGTCGATCATTTCGCCGGCACCTCGCCGGTGGGGATTATCGGCGGGGTCCTTCTGGGCTTCGCCCTCTCGGTCTGGATGGCGTGGCGCACGGCGCAGCGTCTCATGGCCGAGGCCAACAAGAGTGGGGAGCCGAAGTCGGTTCCCTTCGACGACGAAGATGAAGGAGCCTGATCGACCGATGGCCGATCCGCTACACCAGTTCCAGATCCAGAAGATCGTCGATCTGCCCGACGTCACCCTGCCGCTCGTCGGCAAGGTCGATCTCGCGTTCACGAACTCGCACCTGGCGATGACCATCGCCTTCGTCATCGTCGTGGGTTTCCTGACGCTCGTGACCAACGGCGCCAAGGTCGTCCCGGGCCGCATGCAGGCCGTGGGCGAGACCCTCTTCGGCATGATCGACGGCCTGACCGAGTCCATCATCGGTCACGACGGCAAGAAATACTTCCCGTTCGTCTTCTCGATCTTCACCTTCATCCTGGCGATGAACCTGCTCGGCATGTTCCTGAGCTTCACCGCCACCTCGCAGCTGGCCATCACGGCCACCTTCGGCGTCATCACCTTCGCGCTGGTGGTCATCGTCGGCATCGTCAAGAACGGTGTCGGCTTCCTGAAGCTGTTCTGGCCGACCGGCGCCCCGCTGGTCATGCGCCCCGTCGTCGGCCTGATCGAGTTCTTCTCGTTCCTGCTGCGCCCCATCACCCTGACGCTTCGTCTGTTCGGCAACATGATGGGCGGCCACATCGCCCTGAAGGTGTTCGCCGGTTTCGTCGCCACCGCGATCATCGGCGGCGCCGGCTGGTTCGGCATCCTGGTCTTCCCGCTGTCGCTGGGCATGACCATCGGCCTGACCGCCCTCGAGTTCCTCGTGGCCTTCCTTCAGGCCTTCGTTTTCGCCGTTCTGACCTGCATCTACCTCAACGATGTGGTCAACCTGGACCACGCCCACTAGGGCCGGACCAGTTCTTTCCAACCCAACCAAAACCTAGACCAACAGGACTGAGACCATGGATCCCCAAGCCGCTAAACTCATTGGCGCCGGCATCGCGATGTGCGGCATGATCGGCGCCGGCATCGGCGTCGGCAACATCTTCGGCCAATTCCTGGCGGGCGCCCTGCGCAACCCGTCGGCCGCCGGCTCGCAAATCGGCAACCTGTTCGTCGGCGCCGCCCTGGCTGAAGCCCTGGGCATCCTGGCCTTCGTCATGGGCATCCTGATCTGGATCTCGTAATCGGCTTCGGCGGCGCGGACCCGGTCCGCGCCGCCGGCTGACGACCTTCCAGACTCTTCTCCAGGCGACCGATGACCGCTCAAGCCCACCCCGTCATGCCCGAAGACGCGACCCACCCGGTCGCGGTCGAGGACACGCACGCCACGACCGAAGCCGCTCACGGCGGTGAACACGAGTCGGGCGGCCTGCCCCAGTTCGAGTTCCAGCACTGGGTCGGCCAGATCGTCTATCTGGTCTTCCTGTTCGCCGTTCTCTACCTCCTGATCGCCAAGATCTTCGCGCCGCGCATGCGTCGCGTGTTCGATGAGCGCGCCTCGACCATTTCGACCGCGGTCGAGACGGCTCGTCAGGTGCAGGCTGAAGCCGCCGGTCAGGCCGAAGCCGCCAAGCGCGAAGTCGAGGAGGCCCGCGCCGCCTCGCGCGCCACGGCCACCGCCGCCAAGACCCGCGTGACCGACGAAGCCAACGCCCGCGCCGCCGCGGAAGAGGCCGTCGTCTCGGCTCGTATCGCCGAGGCGGAAGCTGCGATCGGCAAAACCCGCGACGCCGCCATGGCCAACGTCTCGACCATCGCGTCGGACACCGCCGTAGCGATTGTCGAACGTCTCACCGGTAAAGCGCCGACCGGCGCTGAAGCCGCCGCCGCCGTGAAGGGCGCCGCCTGATGGAATTCTTCAATCCCCATCTCTACGACCTGGCCAACCCGGAACTTTGGGTCGCCATCGGTCTGATCATCTTCTTCGTGATCGCCGCCATCGCCGGCGTGCCCAAGCTGGTCGCGGGCGTGCTCGACGCCAAGGCCGCCAAGATCCAGGCTGAACTCGACGAGGCCGCCCGCCTGCGCGCCGAGGCCGAGGCCCTGCTGGCCCAGATCCGCGCCGAGAAGGCCGAGGCTGAAGCCCAGGCCGCCGAGATGCTGAAGGCCGCCGAAGCCGACGCCCGCCGCATGGAAGAAGAGGCGAAAGCCAAGCTGGAAGAGACCCTGACCCGCCGTCAGGCTCTGGCCGAGCGTCGCATCGCCCAGGCCGAGGCCCAGGCCGCCGCTGAGGTGAAGGCCGCCGCCGCCGATCTGGCCGCCAAGGCCGCCGAACAGATCCTGACCGCCCGTGTGGCCGGCCAGAAGAGCGATCCGCTCCTCGACGCCGCCATCGCTCAGCTGGGCACGCGGCTGAACTGATCAGGCCGTC
>NZ_JAHFPF010000306.1:0-2573 GCF_023259385.1 Brevundimonas sp.
TGCCTTGCCGACCTGGATCTCATTGGTGTGCGGGCCGTACATCTCGGCCGTGTCGAAGAAGGTCAGGCCCAGATCGAGCGCGCGGTGGATGACCGCCGTCGCCTGCGCCTCGTCCGACGCCTGCCCGTAGAAGGCGGCCATGCCCATGCAGCCCAGGCCGATGGCCGAAACCTCGGGGCCCGAACGGCCCAGCGTGCGCGTCTTCATCACCGCGTCTCCTGAAATGTGAGGAAGCCGGCGGCCACGCCGCCGGCCCTCAGGAGATGGGCGCCGAATGGCCTTATTTCAAGGGCGCGATCCGCCAGTCATCCGCCACGCACTCGAAGGTTTCGTCCCTGAGGTAGAACAGGAAGTGCCGACCAGCGCTCGTGTCCGCCCCGATGATCTGCCAGTCCTCCGGAGCGTTTCGTTCGGGATCATCTCCGATGATCTCGTAAAATTCACCCCATCGCGGGGCCACATCCGAATACCGGCACTGACCTTCAAACCAGCCTTGATCGTTGGTCACGCCCAACCGCCAACGGGTGCAGCCGGCAAAGGTGAGAACCGCCTCATCGCCCTTGCTGACGCCCTCGTAGGCGAAGGGATTGAGTTCAAAACGGAAGGTCAGAGTGTCGCCGACACGCGCGACGATTGATTCCGAGCCGTTCGGATACGCGTTCCATCCCTTGTTGAGCTGCTCGAACACCAGCGTCATGGCCGGCCTCAAAGCGCCGCGCAGGCCGTCTCCAGCCACGCCTTCGCCTCCCCGTCCAGCAGCGGCCCGACCTTGGCCCAGACGTCGGCATGGTAGGCGTCGACATAAGCGCGCTCGTCCGAAGTCAGCAGGGCCGTGTCGATCAGCTTCTGGTCCAGCGGCGCCAGCGTCAGCTGCTCGAAGCCGTGCATCGGCCGCTCGCCGCCGGGGATCGGCTCCGGCGCCGTGACCACCTGCAGGGTCTCGATGCGGATGCCCCAGTGGCCCTCGCGGTAGTAGCCGGGCTCGTTGGACAGGATCATGCCGGTCAGCAGCGGCTGGCTGTTGATCGCCTTGGCGATCCGCTGCGGCCCCTCGTGGACGCCCAGATAGCTGCCGACGCCGTGGCCGGTTCCGTGGTCGTAGTCGAAGCCCTGCATCCACAGTGGCAGGCGGGCCAAGGCGTCCAGCTGATGCCCCGTCGTCCCGGCCGGGAAGCGCACGGTGGCCATGGCGATGTGGCCCTTCAGCACGAGGGTGAACATCCGGCGTTGATCCGCCGTCGGCTCGCCCACGGCCATGGTCCGGGTCACGTCGGTCGTGCCGTCCAGATACTGGCCGCCGCCGTCCACCAGCAGCAGGGAGCCCTTCTCGATCCGGCGGATGGTGCGGGTCACCGGCTTGTAGTGCGGCAGGGCGCCGTTGGGCCCGGCGCCCGCGATGGTGTCAAAGCTCAGGTCCTTGAGCGCGCCGGTCTCCTCGCGGAAGCGCTCCAGCGTCTCGGCCACCTCGCGCTCGTCCGGCAAGGTCTGCTGGGCGACCGTGTCGACCCAGTGCAGGAAGCGGCTCAGGGCCGCGCCGTCGCGGATGTGGGCCTGACGCGTTCCCTCGATCTCAACCGGGTTCTTCTGCGCGCGCGGCAGGGTGCAGGGATCCATCCCGCGCACCACGGTCGCGCCCGCATCGGTCAGCCGGTCGAAATACCAGGCCGAGGACTGGCCCGGATCGACCAGCACCTTCTGGCCCGCCAGCGCGTCCAGCGCCCCGTCAAGCGCCTCGGGCGCCTCCAGCGTCACCGCGTCGCCCAGCCAGGCGGGCAATGCGTTGGTCACCTTGCGCGGATCGAGGAACAGCCGCGCCGTCCCGTCGGTCTTCACGACGGCCTGCGACAGCGGCAGCGGCGTGCGGATCACGTCGCCGCCGCGGATGTTGAACAGCCAGGCGATCGAGGCCGGGGCCGTCAGCACCGTCGCGTCCGCCCCCGCCTTGGCCACGGCCTCGCCGATGCGGGCGCGCTTGGAGGCGCTGCTTTCGCCGGCGTATTTGTCCTCATGCGGCACGACCGGCGCCATCGGCTGTTCCGGGCGCTCCTCGGCCCAGGCCTGATCCACCGGATTGACCGCCACCGGCGTCAGCTCGGCCCCGGCCTTGGCCGCCGCCCGCTTCAGCACCGCCAGCGCGTCCGGGCTGTGCAGCCGCGGGTCGTAACCGATCACCGCCCCCTTGGGCGCGCGCTCCAGATAGGCGGGCACCCCGCCCTCGACGAGGTCCAGGATTTCGAACTGTCCGGCGTCGACCTGGGCCCTCACCTGCACGGTGTAGCGGCCGTCGGCGAACACCGCCGCCTTGTCCTTCAGAACCACGCCGGCCCCGGCCGAGCCGGTGAAGCCGCTCACCCAGGCCAGCCGGTCGTTGGCGGCGGGCAGGTATTCGTTCTGGTGCTCGTCCTCATGCGGGACCAGCATCCCGTCGAGGCCCTGCTCGGCCATCTTGGCCCGCACGCGGGGGAGATGCTTCGCCCCGAAGGACGGATCGGTCGTTTCGTCATAGGTCTGGCGCATGGCCGGAGGCATAGCACCGCCCCAGAGGCAGGCTCAACGCTTCTCCCTCCCCTCAT
>NZ_JAHFPF010000306.1:2583-3827 GCF_023259385.1 Brevundimonas sp.
GCGGCCGCGCGGACGCGCCGCCGCAAAGCGCCCCCACCCTGTCGCCGCTAACCCGCCGACATCCCTCCCCACTTCGGGGAGGGAGAATGCGGCCTAGTTCTGCGGCGCCGTCGGGCTGACCACCGCCGGAGCCGTGGGAACCGTCGGGGCCGGCACGGTCCGTTCGATCACCACCGGTTCCGCCGCCTGCGCCTCCGCCGTGCGCGCTTCAGCGGCGGCGCGCGCCGCATCGGCCCGGGCGATATCGACGCTGGCCTGGGCGCCCGCGACCTGGCCGGCGACGGCGGCGCGATCGGCCTGGGCCTGGGCGGCGACCGCGTCCGCCTGGGCTTCCAGCAGGGCGTCCTCCGTCGCCGGGGTCGGCGCGCGCGAGAACAGGATCCACAGCACGGCGATCAGCACGAGGCCGCCGAGGATGCCGGCGATCCACCAGCCGGTGTTCGACTCCCTGACCACGACCGTCTCCACGGTTTCGATCACGGGGCCGCGCGTCACGACGGTTTCGCGGACGGGGTCTAGGTCAGGGTCGTGCTGGGTCACAGGGGCATCCTCCGGTTATGTGACCGGAACACCCCCGCCGGGCGGCTGTTCCGCCGTTAACCCACCCGTCTCAACACCAGCGCGCTCCACGCATCGCGGTGGATGCGGCGCTCCAGCACGAAGCCGCGCGACAGATAGGCCGCCGTCACCCGGCGTTCCTGCGTCCGCAGCAGGCCGGACAGGATGGCCACCCCGCCCAGCTTCAGCGCCTCCTTGATGTCCTGCGACAGGCTGACCAGCGGCGGGGCCAGGATGTTGGCGAAGACCAGGTCGTACGGCCCCTGCCCGCGCACCTTGCGGTCGTTCAGGCCGAAGGCGTGCACGAAGCGGGCGTCGGCCTGGTTCAGTTTGGCGTTCTCATTGGCGATGCGGACGGAGGGCGCATCGATATCGGTGCCCACGGCGACCTTCGATCCGGCCCGGGCCGCCGCGATGGCCAGCACGCCGGTGCCGCAGCCCACGTCCAGCACCCGTTCGAAGCTTTCCTTCTTCAGCAGTTCGTCGAAGGCCAGAAGGCAGCCGACGGTCGTGCCGTGGTGGCCCGTGCCGAAGGCGGCGCCCGCATCGATCTTCAGATTGATCTTGTTGACCGGCACGCGGCCCTGATCGTGGGCGCCGTAGACGAAGAAGCGCCCCGCCTCGACCGGCGGCAGGCCCGACAGGGACATGGCCAGCCAGTCGGCGTCGGCCAGCTTCTCGACCAC
>NZ_JAHFPF010000055.1:0-4794 GCF_023259385.1 Brevundimonas sp.
CCCTTGTTGCCGTGACGGCCGGCCATCTTGTCGCCGGGCTGAAGCTTGCGCTTCACGGCCACGAAGACCTTGACCATCTTCATCACGCCCGGGGGCAGTTCGTCGCCGCGCTGCAGCTTCTCGACCTTGTCCTCGAAGCGGCGGTCGAGGGCCTTACGGGCGTCCTCGAACTGCTTCTTCATGGCCTCCAGCTCGCCCATCGTCTTCTCGTCGTCGAGAGCGATCTGCCACCACAGGCCCTTGGACAGCTCGCCGAGCTTGTCTTCGGTGATCTCGCCGCGGCCCAGGCCCTTCGGACCCGAGACGGCGGTCTTGCCCAGCAGCAGGGGCTGCAGGCGGCCGTAGACGTTGCGCTCGAGGATCTTGAGCTCGTCGTCGCGGTCCTTGCCCAGACGTTCGATCTCGGCGCGTTCGATCGCCATGGCGCGCTCGTCCTTGTCGACGCCGTGGCGGTTGAAGACGCGCACGTCGACGATGGTGCCGGCGACGCCGGGCGGCAGGCGCAGCGAGGTGTCGCGGACGTCCGAAGCCTTCTCGCCGAAGATGGCGCGCAGCAGCTTCTCTTCCGGGGTCATCGGGCTCTCGCCCTTCGGCGTCACCTTGCCGACCAGGATGTCGCCCGGCTGGACTTCGGCGCCGATCGCCACGATGCCCGCTTCGTCGAGGTTGCGCAGGGCTTCCTCGCCGACGTTCGGGATGTCGCGGGTGATTTCTTCCGGACCCAGCTTGGTGTCGCGGGCCATCACTTCGAACTCGTCGATGTGGATCGACGTGAAGATGTCGTCGCGCACGATGCGCTCCGAGATCAGGATCGAGTCCTCGAAGTTGTAGCCGTTCCACGGCATGAAGGCGACGAGGGCGTTCCGGCCCAGGGCCAGTTCGCCCAGGTCCGTCGACGGGCCGTCGGCGATCACGTCGCCGGTCTTCACTTCATCGCCCACGCGCACGATCGGGCGCTGGTTGATGCAGGTCGACTGGTTCGAACGCTGGAACTTGGACAGGCGGTAGATGTCGACGCCCGAGCGGCCGGCTTCCAGGTCGCCGGTGGCGCGCACGACGATACGCGTACCGTCGATCTGCTCGACCACGCCGTCACGACGGGCGACCACGACGGCGCCGGAGTCCACGGCCACGACCGCTTCCATGCCGGTGCCGACCAGCGGCGCGTCGGACTGGACCAGCGGCACGGCCTGACGCTGCATGTTCGCGCCCATCAGTGCCCGGTTGGCGTCGTCGTTTTCCAGGAACGGGATCAGGGCGGCGGCGACCGAAACGACCTGCTTCGGCGACACGTCCATCATGTCCACGTCAGCCTTGATCAGCAGCTGGGATTCGCCGTTGATCCGGCCGGGGACCAGGTCCTCGACGATCTGGCCGTCCTTCAGCTCGATGTTGGCCTGGGCGATCGTGTACTTCGCCTCTTCCATGGCCGAGATGTAGACCACCTCGTCCTGGGCCTGGCCGTCCTTCACGCGGCGGTACGGGCTCTCGATGAAGCCGTACTTGTTCACGCGGGCGTGGGTCGCCAGCGAGTTGATCAGGCCGATGTTCGGGCCTTCCGGCGTTTCGATCGGGCAGATGCGGCCGTAGTGGGTCGGGTGCACGTCGCGGACTTCGAAGCCCGCACGCTCACGCGTCAGACCGCCCGGGCCAAGCGCCGAAAGGCGACGCTTGTGGGTGATCTCGGACAGCGGGTTCGTCTGGTCCATGAACTGCGACAGCTGCGACGAGCCGAAGAACTCGCGAACCGCGGCGGCGGCCGGCTTGGCGTTGATCAGGTCGTGCGGCATGACCGTGTCGATATCGACCGAGCTCATGCGCTCCTTGATGGCGCGTTCCATGCGCAGCAGGCCGACGCGGTACTGGTTCTCCAGCAGCTCGCCCACCGAGCGGACGCGGCGGTTGCCCAGGTTGTCGATGTCGTCGATCTCGCCCTGGCCGTCCTTCAGGCCGACCAGGATCTGCAGGACCTTCAGCACGTCTTCCTTGCGCAGCACGCGGATCTCGTCCGAGACCTCCGGGCTTTCCAGGCGCATGTTCATCTTGACCCGGCCGACGGCCGACAGGTCGTAGCGTTCGCTGTCGAAGAACAGCGACTGGAACATGGCTTCGGCGGCTTCCGGGGTCGGCGGCTCGCCCGGACGCATCACGCGGTAGACGTCGAACAGCGCGTCCTCGCGGCCGGTGTTCTTGTCGATGCGCAGGGTGTTGCGCATGTAGGCGCCGACCGTGACGTGGTCGATGTCCAGCACGTCGATGGTGGTGAAGCCGTAGCTTTCCAGCAGTTCGATCGTGGCCTGATCCAGCTCGTCGCCGGCCTCGGCGTAGATCTCGCCGGTTTCGTAGTTCACGGCGTCGGCGGCCAGGTAGCGGGTCAGCAGGGCGTCGGCGGCCAGCGACAGCGAGGTCGTGGTCTCGCCCAGCTTCTTGGCCTGACGGGCGCTGATCTTGGTGCCGGCGGCGGCGATGACTTCACCGGTGTCGGCGTCGACCAGGTCGAACTCCGGCTTCACGCCGCGCCAGCGCTCGGCCTTGTAGGGCGTGACCCAGCCTTCGCCGCGCTTCTCGTAGGGCACGGTGTCGTAGAAGGTCTTGAGGATCTCCTCGCCGTCCATGCCCAGGGCCATCAGGAAGGTCGAGGCCGGCAGCTTCCGGCGACGGTCGATGCGGACGTAGACGATGTCCTTGGCGTCGAACTCGAAGTCCAGCCACGAGCCGCGGTACGGGATCACGCGGGCGGCGAACAGCAGCTTGCCCGAGCTGTGCGTCTTGCCCTTGTCGTGGTCGAAGAAGACGCCCGGCGAACGGTGCATCTGGGACACGATCACCCGCTCGGTCCCGTTGACGATGAAGGTGCCCTTGTCCGTCATCAGGGGGATGTCCCCCATGTAGACGTCCTGCTCCTTGATGTCCTTGACCGAGCGCGCGCCGGTCTCTTCGTCCATCTCGAACACGATCAGGCGCAGCTTCACCTTCAGCGGCGCGGCGTACGTCATGTCGCGCTGGATGCACTCCTCGACGTCGTACTTGGGCTCTTCGAACTCGTACGAGACGTATTCCAGGATGGCGCGTTCGTTGAAGTCCTTGATCGGGAAGACCGACTTGAAGACCGCCTCGATGCCTTCATCGGTGCGCAGGCCCGGACGGCCCTCGCGCTGAAGGAACTGCTCGTACGACGCGCGCTGAACCTCGATCAGGTTCGGCATCTGCACGGCTTCCGGAATACGACCGAAGGAGTGACGGATGCGCTTCTTGCCGGTGAACGAGGTGGCGGTGAGGAACTGACCGCTGACGGTGAGTTCCGCTTTGGACTTGGCCATTCTGTCTTCCCAATGCGGCCCGGGCAGGCCGCTTTAAATGCAGCAGCCACGGCTCGCCGGACGGCGACCCGTGACAATCGGTTTCGGCGTCCACCCTCGGGCCTCGCGGTCCCAGGACACCTGAATTGTATGGCTCCTATGGGGAGGAGCGCGCCTTCGCACCGGTCGGAGGGCGACAAACCGGGCCTCGGCGCTTTCGCGCGGGACTCTTTTGAGAGAGATTGCGGAACCGGGTGATATACTCGCTTTGGCGGCGAAATAAAGGTCGCTGTGGAAAATCTTGGCGCCTCGGCGGAATTCGCCTTGCCCTTCCCGCAACCCCCGCCGCAGCCGGACGATATGGGGTCTCTTCCCGTCACCGCCAACTCCCTGCTAGCGTCGCCGTATGACCCGTATCCTGACCGTCTCCGCCGCCACCCTGATCGGGGTCCTGTCGCTCGCCGCCTGCGCCTCCGCGCCCCAGGCCCCCGCCCCCGTGGCGCTGGGGACCGGCACCGCCGAGGGCTGGACCGCCGGCAACCTCGAATACCTGCGCATCAACGGCGCGCGTAAGGGCTGGACCACCACCGAGAGCGGCCTGCAGTACCGCCGCGTCGGCCCCGCCCACCCGGAGGGCCGCCGGCCGGTCGCCGCCGATACGGTCAAGGTCCACTACCGCGGGACCTTCGTGGACGGCCGCCAGTTCGACAGCAGCTATGACCGCAACGAACCCACGGAGTTCCCGCTGGGCCGCGTCATCAAGGGCTGGACCGAGGGCGTCGCCCTGATGCGGGAGGGCGAGAAGTTCGAGTTCGTCATCCCCGCCTCGCTCGGCTACGGCGAGCGCTGGGTCGGCGGCGGCGAGCTGCCGCCCAACTCGACCCTGCTGTTCACGGTCGAGCTGCTGGAAGTGAAGCCGGCGGCCTAGTCCGGCGCCGCCCCCGGCCGCCACCCGCTGGCGGCCAGGAAGGCTTTCGCGTCCGTCATCCGCAGCATGTCGGCGACCGCCTGCCGTTTGTCGGCGGCGTTGCGGTGATACGCCCCGGCGATCCGGTAGCCGACCCAATAGCCCAGGTCGCCCGGCCTCTCCGGTGTGGAATTGTAGACCCAGGCCGACAGATCGGTCTTGTCGACGTCGGGGGCGAAGGCGGCCTCGATCTCGGCCTCGCGCCCGGCGACCAGGGCGTCCAGATAGGCGTAGGCCCCATCGCCCGAGACCAGTTCGGTGACGAACTCGGCGATCCCCTCCACCAGGGAGACCTCCAGCACCGTCAGCCCCTCCCTCTCGGTCAGCGCGGCCGCCTGCTGGCTGTGCACATACTCGTGCACCAGCACCCGCACGAAGCGGTCCTCCATGTCGGGATTGATGAAGTCGCTGGCGCACAGCGCTTCCAGTCCCACCTGGATGCCGGTCACCGGACTGCCGATCGCGATCGGCTTGCCGCGCCCGATCGCGAAGGTCGCCGGCGGGAAGCGCGCCTCGGGGTAAAGGTCG
>NZ_JAHFPF010000055.1:4804-15269 GCF_023259385.1 Brevundimonas sp.
CGCGGTCACCCGCGCCCGGACCCGCGGCAGCATGTGGGCGCAGTCCCGCGCCTCGACATACATCCCTGGCCGCGCGGCGATGGCGTCGGCGATCCGGACGCCCGTCACATTGCGCGCCCGCGCCAGGTTCCTCAGCCCTTCCGAACCTTCATCCAGATAGGCCTGCAGCTGCTCCGCCGTGGGCCGCCCGTCCGCGGCGTCATACAGGGCGTAGAACCGGTCCACATCGACGGTCTCGATAGCGGGGCCCCGCGCTTCGGACGACGGCGCCCTCTCCTGCGCGGCGCCGGCGGTCGCCAGGCCGGTCGCCGCCAGGCAGGCCGCGACGCAGGTCAGGATGCGGTGCAGGCGCATGGGATGTCTCTCCGCCTCGGGGCTTTCAGCACCTGGCTATCACGCCGCCTTGGCCGGACAAGTCCATTCCATCTGAAGCGACGGATTCGGAACATGACGGCGATTTAATGCGGCGGTCGGCTCATCGGGTTGACCGCCATCCCGGCGCGCAGTGATCTGCGCCTCCCAGCCCGCTCACGAGTGCCCTGTGATGATGCGTCCGTCCGTCCGCCTGCTCGCCTCCGCCTGCGCCGCGGCCCTGCTGCTGGGCTCCGCGCCCGCCCTGGCCCAGGTCGGCACGCCGGCCCTGCCCGTGCCCCTGGCCCCGATCCCCGCTCCGCGCGACGTCGCCTATCCGGGCGTGATCGGCATCGAGGTGGACGCCACCGACATCGACCGCCGCATCGTCTCCATCAAACAGACCGTGCCGGTGACCGGCCCGGGTCCGCTGATCCTGCTCTATCCGCAGTGGATCCCCGGCAACCACAGCCCGGCCGGCCCGGTCGACGACATCGCCGACCTCAGCATCACCGCGAACGGCCAGCCGCTGCGCTGGGTCCGCAACACGGTCAACACCAACGCCTTCCAGGTCCAGGTCCCGGCCGGCGCGTCGGCGGTCGAGGTCGCCTTCAAATGGCTGACGCCGATCGAGGGCAATCAGGGCCGGATCGTCATCACCGACGACATGCTCAACATCCAGTGGGAGAAGGCCCTGCTCTATCCGGCGGGCTACTATTCCCGCCAGATCCGGTTCCAGCCGACCCTGCGCCTGCCCGCGGGCTGGCGGTACGGCACGGCGCTGGACACCCGGTCGTTCCAGAACGGCGTCGCCGTCTTCGCCCCGATCACCCTGGACCATTTCGCCGACAGCCCGCTGTTCGCCGGCCGCTACTACCGCCAGATCGACCTGGACCCGAACGGTCGCTCGCCCGTGCGTCTGAACGTGGTCGCCGACACCGCCGAGCAGCTGGCCGCCACCGACGCCCACATCGCCCAGCACCGCGAGCTGGTGCGCCAGGCCGACCGCCTGTTCGGCGCGCGGCACTATAATCACTATGACTTCCTGCTGGCCGTCACCGACCGGCTGGGCGGGATCGGGCTGGAGCACCAGCGCTCATCCGAGAACAGCGTCGACACCAAATACTTCACCGACCCGACCGGGACGCTCGCCGACCGCGACCTGCTGGGGCACGAATACACCCACAGCTGGAACGGCAAATGGCGGCGTCCCGCCGACCAGCTGACGCCCAACCTGAACGAGCCGCTGCAGAACTCCCTGCTGTGGGTCTATGAGGGCCAGACCCAGTACTGGGGCCTGATCCTGACCGCGCGGGCGGGCCTCATGACCAAGCAGCAGGCGCTGGATGTCTTCGCCAACACCGCCGCCACCTACGCCGACGGCAATCCGGGGCGCGAGTGGCGCGCCATGCAGGACACCACCAACGATCCGATCATCGCCCAGCGCAGGCCCCAGCCCTGGCCCAGCCGCCAGCGCAGCGAGGACTACTACCGCGAAGGCGCGATGATCTGGCTGGACGCCGACACCCTGATCCGCGAGCGGACCGAGGGCCGCAAGTCGCTGGACGACTTCGCCCGCGCCTTCTTCGGCGTGCAGGACGGCAACTGGGATCCGGCGCCCTACACCTTCACCGACGTGACCTCGACCCTGAACGGGGTGCAGGCCGACGACTGGGCCGCCTTCCTGCGGGATCGTCTGGACGCTGTCGGCCCGAACGCCCACGGGCCGTTGGCCGGGATCGAGCGCGGCGGCTACCGGCTGGTGTGGCGCGAGACGCCCAATGACTATTCGAAAGCCCTGAACACCGAGCTGGGCCGGGTCGATTTCCAGTACTCGCTGGGTCTGTCGCTGAACGCGTCGAACCGCGTCACCGGCGTCCGCTGGGGCTCGCCCGCCTTCGAGGCCGGTCTGACCTCGGGCTGGGAGGTCGTGGCCGTCAACGGCCGCGCCGCCAGCGCCGCCGCCATCGCCGCGGCCATCACCGCGTCGAAGGCCGACAGCACGCCCATCCAGATGATGCTGAAGAAGGACGAACGCTTCCGCACCATCGATTTCGACTACCACGGCGGCCTGCGCTACCCGCATCTGGAGCGGATCGAGGGCGCGCCCGACCGGCTGGGCGACATTCTCGCCCCGCGCCGCCGCTAATTCCGAGGACCGACCGCATGCTGAAGCCCGCCGCCCTCGCCCTTCTGCTCGCCTCGACGGCCCTGCCCGCCCTGGCCCAGACCCCCGCCTCGCAGGCGCAGACGCCCCTGCCCGCACCCACCAGCCTGCCGCACGCCCTGCCGCCGATTCCGGCGCCGCAGGACCGCGACTATCCGGGCGTCATCGGCATCCGCGTCGACCTGACGGACCTGGACCACAAGATCATCCGCACCCGCCAGACCATCCCGGTCGCGGCCGGGCATCTGGTGCTGCAGTATCCGAAATACATTCCCGGCAACCACGCCGACACCGGCCCGATCCAGCTGATCTCCGGCGTCACCGTCACCGGCAACGGACGGCGGATCGAGTGGGTGCGCGACACCGTCGATCCGCACGCCTTCCACCTGGACATCCCGGCGGGGGTCTCGACCATCGACGTCTCGTTCGAGTGGCTGACCCAGCCGGACAACGCCGTCTGGCGCGTGGTCATGACGCCCGAGATCGTCAACCTGCAGTGGGAGAAGGCCCTGCTCTATCCGGCGGGCTACGCCCAGAGCCGGATCACCTTCGCCCCCTCGGTCGTGCTGCCGGCGGGCTGGGATTACGGCGTGGCCCTGACGACCACGCGGCGCGAGGGCGACATGGCGACCTTCGCCCCCATATCGCTGGAGCATCTGGCCGACAGCCCGATGTTCGCGGGCAAGCACTATCGCCGCATCGACATCGATCCGGGCGGCCGCTCGCCGGTGCACCTGAACCTGGTCGGCGACACCGCCGCCTCGGTCAACATCACGCCCGAGTGGACGGCCAGGTACGAGGCCCTGGTCGACCAGGCCGACCACCTGTTCGGCGCCCGGCATTTCGACCACTACGAATTCCTGTTCGCGATGACCGACAAGCTGGGCGGCATCGGGCTGGAGCATCACCGCTCGTCCGAGAACACCGGCGCGCCCAACTACTTCTCCAGCGCCAATCCCGCCTACGGCGCGCGCGGCCTGCTGCCGCACGAGTACACCCACAGCTGGAACGGCAAATTCCGCCGTCCCGCCGACGAGTACGTGCCCAACCTCAACGTCCCGACCCAGAACAGCCTGATGTGGGTCTACGAGGGCCAGACCGAATACTGGGGCGACGTCCTGACCCCGCGCTCGGGCCTCGGCACCGTCGAGGAGGCGGTGATCAACCTGGCCGAGGTCGCGGGCTTCTACGACCAGCAGCCGGGTCGCCAGTGGCGGGCGCTGCAGGACACCACCAACCACAATCTGCTGGGCTATCGCACGACCAATCCGTGGTCGTCGTGGATGCGCGGCACCGGCGACTATTACCGCGAGGCCCTGCTGATCTGGCTGGACGCCGACACCCTGATCCGGGCCGAGACCGGCGAGCGCAAGTCGCTGGACGACTTCGCCAAGGCCTTCTTCGGGGTCGAGGACGGCGTCTGGGAAGCGCGGCCCTATACGTTCGAGGATGTGGTCGCGACCCTGAATGCGGTGCACCCGCACGACTGGGCGACCTTCCTGCGCACCCGCCTGGACGCCGTCGGGCCGGACGCCAAGGCGCCGCTGGACGGGCTGGAGCGCGCGGGCTGGCGCCTGACCTGGGTCGACGACCTGACGCCGGTCGAGAAGCGCATGCTGGGCGGCTGGGCGAGCGACTTCCAGTATTCGCTCGGCTTCAACCTGGGCGCCGGCAACCGCATCACCGGCGTGCGCTGGGGCTCGCTCGCCTTCGCCGAAGGGCTCGGCGCGGGCTGGGACCTGGTGGCCGTCGGCGACCGCACGGCCTCGCCCGCGGCCCTGCGCGCCGCCGTCACCGCCGCCAAGACCAGCGCCGAACCGATCCGGCTGGTGGTCAAACGCGGCGACGAGTTCCGCACCCTCGATTTCGACTACCACGGCGGCCTGCGCTATCCGCGTCTGGTCCGCATCCCGGGGACCCGCGACCGGCTGGCCGACATCTTCGCCCCGCGCCGGCGCTGATCGCGGGAGACCGGATTACGGAAACATAATGGGGCGGCCCGCATCCATGAGACGCGCCGGCCGCCTCTTCTCTCGCCGGCGTGACTGTCACGCTTGAAAGGGGTTCCAGTGTTAAATCGTAGTCTTTCCCGCCCGGGTCTTCGCACCCGCCTGCTGCTCACGACGCTGACCGCGCTCGCGCTGAGCGCCGGTCCTGTCCTGGCCCAGGATGTCGGCCGCATGGAGCAGATCCTCAGCGAAGCCGCCGCGCGCGATGCTTTCGCGGGTTCGGTCCTGGTCGCGCGCGGCGGCGAGGTCCTGCTGGACCGGGGCTACGGCATGGCCAACCGGGAATGGGCCATCCCCAACGACGGCGACACCAAATTCCGCCTCGCCTCGGTCAGCAAGCAGTTCACCGCCGTCGCCGCCGTCCTGCTCAGCCAGCGCGGACAACTGGATCTGGACGCGCCCCTGAAGACCTGGCTGCCGGACGCCCCGGCGGCATGGGACCAGGTCACCGTCCGGCATCTGCTGACGCACACCTCCGGCATTCCCAACTTCACCGCCTTCGACGACTTCGCGGCCACCAAGACCGTGGCGACGACGCTGCCGGAGCTGATCGCCCGCTTCCGCGACCGCCCGCTCGACTTCCAGCCGGGCCAGGGCTGGGCCTACTCCAACTCCGGCTATGTCCTGCTGACCGCCGTCATCGAACGGGTCAGCGGCAAGCCCTACGCCGCCTTCGTGTCGGAAGCCCTGTTCCAGCCCCTCGGCATGACCGACAGCGGCTATGACAGCCACGCCGCCATCCTGCCCCGCCGGGCCTCGGGCTACACTCCGTCCGCCCAGGGCGTCGTCAACGCCGACTATATCGACATGAGCGTCCCGCAGGGCGCCGGCGGCCTGTACTCCACCACGCGCGACCTCCTGAAGTGGGAACAGGGCCTGTTCGGCGGACGGATCCTCAACCCGGCCTCGCTCGCGCAGCTGATCACGCCCGTGCGGAACGACTACGCCATGGGTCTGGAGGTCGAGCGCGCCGGCGAAGGCTCGATCGTTCGCCACAACGGCGGCATCGAGGGCTTCAACACCTGGATGGGTCATGACACCGCCGGCGGCATGACCGTCATCGTGCTGGGTAATCTGAACGGGCCCGGGTCGGACAAGCTGGGTGCCGACCTGATGACACTGGCGCGGGGCGGAACCGTCTCCCTGCCCGGTGAACGCCAGGCCGTCACCCTCGGAGCGGAAGCGCTGCAAGCCTATGTCGGCGTCTACGAACTGGCCCCGACCTTCGCCATCACCGTGTCGGTCGTGGACGGAAAGCTGATGGGCGTGGCGACCGGCCAGCCGCCGTTCGAACTGTTCGCCGAGGCCCCGGACGCCTTCTTCGTGCGCGTCGTCGACGCCCGCATCACCTTCACCCGCGACGCGGCGGGCGCGGTCTCCGGCCTCGTCCTGCACCAGAACGGCCGGGACATGCCCGCGCCGAAGAAATAACCTCAAAAGAAAACGGGCCGGGGATTTCTCCCCGGCCCGTTCAAAGATCAGCAAACGCTGACGCTACCGCCCTCAAGTAGCCCGAAGGGCGGTAGGGCAAATCAAGTATCTTACTTGATCTGGACCTTGGCGCCGGCTTCCGTGAGCTTCTTGGCGACTTCGTCGGCGGCTTGCTTCGAGACGTTCTCGACGACGTTCTGCGGAGCGCCTTCGACCAGGTCCTTGGCTTCCTTCAGACCCAGGTCCGAACGCACGCCACGGACTTCCTTGATGACGTTGATCTTCTTGTCGCCGCCGTCGATCAGGACAACGGTGAACTCGGTTTGCTCTTCAGCAGCTTCGGCCGGAGCGGCGGCGCCGCCGCCGACAGCGGCCACGGCGACCGGAGCAGCGGCGCTGACGCCCCACTTTTCTTCCAGCAGCTTGGACAGTTCAGCGGCTTCGAGGACGGTCAGCTTGGACAGGTCTTCGACGATCTTGGTCAGGTCGGTCATAGTCAGTTTCCTTCGGAGGAATTGGGTTCAGAGAGTTTTTGCAGAGATGAAAGAGGCGGTTCCGCTTACGCGGCGTCCTTCGTGGCGTAGGCGTTGAAAACGCGAGCCAGTTGGCCGGCCGGGGCTTGCACGACGCCGGCGATGCGGGTCGCGGGCGTGCTGAGCAGGCCGAGGAACGACGCACGGATCTGATCCAGCGACGGCAGTTTGGAGAGAACCTCCACGCCCTTCGCGTCCAGAACCTTGTCACCCATGAAGCCGCCCAGGACGACGAACTTGTCGTTGCCCTTGGCGAATTCGGCGGTGACCTTGGCGGCCGTCACCGCGTCGTCGGCATAGGCGATGCCCACGGGACCCTTGAACAGGCCGTGGTAGTCGCTGCCTTCAGCGGCTTCGAGCGCCTTCAGCGCCAGGCGGTTCTTGACCACCTTGAACGCGCCGCCTTCTTTACGAAGACGGCCACGCAGATCTTCCATATCCGCAACGGTCAGACCCAGGTTGTGGGTCACGACCACGGCGCCCGCGTCGGCGAAAACGCCCTTCAGCGTTTCGATCGACTCGGCTTTTTGTGCGCGGTCCATTGCGGTCTCCAGTCTTGGTACTCGCCTCCGGGCTTATTCCCGGAAGCGTATGGCCAAAGCGCTTCGCATCGCTGCGAAGCGTTCAGGCCGGTCGTATTGTCCGAAGGAAGCTCGAACCCCGTACGCCCGAAAAACCGGGTGACGGCGGTCGTCTGCATCCCCATCTCCCCACGGCGCCAGAGGGCTCTCTGACAGTTACGGCATGGGTGACCCCCACGCCCCGAAGTTCTCGGACAGGACCGCCGCGTCCCGAAGGCAGCGACGGATAAGACGCGCTCTATACACGCAATCGCCGCAAACTCAAGCCGTCAGCGACTGCACAGGGCGTCTGCACGGGAAATCCTCAAGACGCGGACCGCGATCCGGGGCAGGATCGCCGCCGATCAAGGGTGGGGAGCCCCGCATGACCGACGCCATCGAAGCCACGGGCCGCAACAGCCTGGGCCGCACAGGATCGCCGCTGCTGATCGGAGCCCGATTGGCGATCGGCCTGATCCAGGGCGCGGCCCTGTGGTGGCTCTACCAGACCGCGGACAATCCGCCCTACAGCTGGCCCGCCACCGTTCCGGAGCTGTTCGGACCACTGGCGCTGATCCTGGTCATGGTCCCGGTCCTGATGCTGGCCGGCGTGGGCCGCATGCGCCCGGCGACCCTGCTGCTCTGGGGGCTCGGCGCCGTCGCCTTCCTGGCGTTGCTGGGCTGGCACAATGTGGCGTCCCAGGCGACCTCGCCGGGCTACGGCTCGCGGGAATATCCCCCCTTCCTGAACATGCCCATGCCGCTGTTCGCGGCCGCCGCCCTGTTCATCGGCCACCACTTGGTCCTCGGCGCGGACATGGAGCGGCGCTGGATCGCGGCCTTCCCGACCTATTTCGACACCGCCTGGAAGGCCGGCGTCCAGCTGGCCCTGTCCATCGGCTTCACCGGCGCCTTCTGGATTCTGCTCCACCTCGGCGCGGCTCTGTTCAACGTCATCGGGCTGAAGTTCCTCGAGGACCTGATCCGGCAGGAATGGTTCGCCATCCCGATCACCACACTGATGTTCGCCGTGGCCGTGCACCTGACCGACGTGCGCGACGGACTGATCCGGGGCGTGCGCAGCGTGGCGCTGATGCTGCTGTCCTGGCTGCTGCTGCTCATGACCGTGCTGGCCGCGGGTTTCCTGGCCGCCCTGCCCTTCACCGGCCTGGACGGCCTGTGGAACACCGGCAGCGCCACCGCCCTGGTGCTCGCCGCCGCCGCCGCCCTGATCATCCTGATCAACACCGCCTATCAGGACGGCCGGGCGGACAATCTGCCGCCGGTCATCCTGCGCTGGGCGGTGAGGGTCGCCTCGGTGCTGCTGACGCCGCTGGTCATCCTGGCCTTCTGGGGGCTGGCCCTGCGCATCGGCCAGCACGGCCTGACGCCGGACCGGATCATCGCCTTCGCCTGCGCCGTCATCGGCGCGGCCTATGCCGCCGGCTACGGCTTCGCCGCCCTTCAGCCCTTCTGGCGCAAGGGCGCCGACTGGATGCAGCCGCTGGAGCGCACCAACGTCATCACCGCCGGGCTCGAGATCGCGGTCATCCTGGCCCTGTTCAGCCCCATCGCCGACCCGGCCCGCCTCTCGGTCACCGATCAGGTCGCCCGGCTGGAGCGCGGCGCGGTCAAGCCGGACCAGTTCGACTACCGCTTCCTGCGCTTCGAAAGCGGCAAGGCCGGCGAGGCGGCGCTGGAGCGGCTGACCCGTTCGGGCAATGGCGCCGTCGCCGAACGTGCGAAGCGTGTCGCCGCCATCAAGAACCGCTGGAACGAGCGAGATGAAGGCCAGCCGGCCATCACCCCAGTTTTCGAGGTTATAGGAGCCCCCTTGCCGGCGGACTTCACGAGCGGAGTCCGCCCTGGCGACGAACGCCACAACTGCCTGGATCAAGGCGCATGCGTCGCCACGGCTCGCGATCTGGATGGCGACGGTCAGGTCGAGGTGCTGATCGCCAACGCCAACAGTCTGGATCTCTGGGCCCGCGACGCCGCAGGTGTTTGGCTGCGTCAGGGGAACTACACGCCTTTCCGCTGCGTCAGCGGCAAGCGCCTGGACCTGCGCGACCATCTGCGCTCCGGTCACGTTCGCGCCGAAACACCCCGGTGGCCCGACCTCGTCTTTGGTGACGGACAACCCACCGTTCCCAATATCGATCCGGGCGTCCGATGCCCGGCATCCCCAGGCGTGCCCGTCGTCGTCACGCCCGACCGTTAGTCCGCCTTGGAGTGAAAAGTGAGTGGGGAGTTAGAGAGCGAGGCAGGCGGGCGCCTCGCCCCGTTAACCCCCCGCTCACCCTGCCCGACCACCCGATCTTCACCTTGTGAGGCCTAAAACGTCCCGGAATGAGCCAGCTCCACCATTGAGAGCCGGCCGGACGTGATGAAACAGGGGCCGCCCGCATGGCGAAGACCGTACTTGTCGTCGACGACGATCCGACCCAGCGCCGCATCGCGCAGGCGGTGCTGGAACGCGAAGGCTACGTCGTCGTCCATGCCGAGAGCGGCGGCGAGGCCATCGACCGCCTGACCAAGGGCGGCGGAGCGGACGTCGTCCTGCTCGACATGGTCATGCCGGGCATGAGCGGCATGGAGGCCCTGGCCGAGATCCGCACCGCCGGCGTCGGCACCCCCGTCATCGTCCTGACGGCCAACGGCGGCGTCGACGCCGTGGTCAAGGCCATGCAGGCCGGGGCCCAGGACTTCTTCGTCAAGCCGGTCTCCGCCGAACGCCTTCTGGTCGGCGTCCGCAACGCCCTGCAGCTCACGCAGCTGACGGCCGAGGTCGGCCGCCTGAAGAAACACCATTCCGGCCGCACCTCCTTCGACGACCTGGTGGGCCAGAGCGCGCCCATGCGCATGGTCAAGTCGCTGGGCGCCCGCGCCGCCAAATCGGGCATTCCGGTGCTGATCACCGGCGAAAGCGGCGTCGGCAAGGAAGTCATCGCCCGCGCCCTGCACGGCGCCTCGGACCGGTCGGGCAAGCCCTTCGTGGCCGTCAACTGCGGCGCCCTGCCCGTCAATCTCGTGGAATCGATCCTCTTCGGCCACGAGAAGGGCAGCTTCACCGGCGCCACCGACAAGCACCTGGGCAAATTCGCCGAGGCCTCGGGCGGCACCCTCTTCCTCGACGAAATCGGCGAGCTGCCGCTGGACATGCAGGTCAAGCTGCTGCGCGCCCTGCAGGAAGGCGAGATCGACCCTGTCGGCTCCAAGCGCTCGGTCAAGGTCGATGTCCGCATCATTTCGGCCACCAACCGCGACCTGGCCGAACAGGTGCGCGACGGCCGCTTCCGCGAGGACCTGTTCTACCGCCTCAACGTCATCCCGATCGACGTGCCGCCGCTCCGCGAGAAGCGCGAGGACATCCGGCTCCTCGCCCAGCACTTCCTGCGCGTGTACTCGGCGAAG
>NZ_JAHFPF010000056.1 GCF_023259385.1 Brevundimonas sp.
GACAGTGCGCGAGCCTGTTGATCCTGCATCGAAGAACGGCCTGAGGCCTGTTTTCAGCTCAGTGGAAATCCCGCGATCCCGGCAGCACCCGCACATCCCTCGGATGCCGCCCGCGCGTGGGCGCATGGCCTGAGCCCGGGGCGGCGTCGGGACTCAGATGGCCCAGCATCGGAGTCCAGTCCTCCAGCTGCTCGACGACCAGATGGGTCACCCCCTCGGCGGTCTGCACCTTGCCCCGCGCCAGCACCATCCGCGCGCCCATGGCCACCGGGCGCAGGCGTTCGAACACGTCAGGCCACAGCACCAGATTGGCCACCCCGGTCTCGTCCTCCACGGTCATGAAGCAGACGCCCTTGGCCGTGCCGGGCCGCTGGCGCACCAGCACCACCCCGCCGACGGCCACCCGCTTGCCGTTCGCCGTCTGCGGATAATCCGCCGCGGTCTGCGCCCCCGCCTGCGCCAGCCGGTCGCGCAGGTAGCTGACCGGATGCCCCTTCAGTGACAGGCGCAGGGTCTGGTAGTCGCCCACCACCTCCTCGGACGGCGCCAGTTCCGGCAGGGCCTCGGGCGGGCGGCCGTCGGCCTCGCGCAGGCCCATGGCCTCGAACAGGGGCGCCCCGGCGACCGGCGCCCCCCCCCGCGCGGCCCACATCCCCTGCCGGCGGGTCAGCTTCAGCGAGCCGTAGGCGTCCGCCTCGGCCAGCCGGTCCATCGCCGCCGGCGTCAGCCGCGCCCGCAGGCGCAGATCGTCCAGGTCGGCGAACGGTCCCTCCTTGCGGGCCTCCATGATGTCCCCGGCCCATACCTTCTTGAACCCGTCGATCGACCTCAGGCCCAGGCGCAGGGCGCGGCGACGACGCCCGGGACGCGGCTCCAGCGTGGCGTCCCAGTTGCTCATGTTCACATCCGGATGGCGAACCACGACCTTGTGCTCGCGCGCGTCCCGAACGATCTGGGCCGGAGCGTAGAAACCCATCGGCTGGCTGTTCAGCAGGCAGGCCGCGAACACGTCCGGATACAGCCACTTCACCCAGGCCGAGACGTAGACGAGGTGGGCGAAGGAGCAGGCATGGCTCTCGGGAAAACCGTACTCGCCGAAGCCCTTGATCTGGTTGAAGCAGTTCTGGGCGAATTCGGGATCGTAGCCTCGGCCGATCATCCGCCCGACCATCTTCTCCTCGAAATTTCCGATGGTGCCATTGTGCCGGAAGGTGGCCATCGCACGGCGCAGGCCGTTGGCGTCATCGCCTGAGAACTCCGCGGCGACCATGGCGATCTTCATCGCCTGTTCCTGAAACAGGGGCACGCCGAGGGTCTTCTTCAGCACATTGGTCAGTTCATGCGGATCCGCCGTCGAACCCGGCATGGAGAAGCGATAGGTCCCGGGGCCATGCTCCTTCTCGTAGGTTCTCCGCTCGGCCCGCCGCTGCAGATAGGGATGCACCATCTTGCCCTGGATCGGACCGGGCCGGACGATGGCGACCTGCACCACCAGATCGTAGAACTCACGTGGCCGCAGCCTGGGCAGCATGCTCATCTGCGCCCGGCTCTCGACCTGGAAGACGCCCAGGGAGTCCGCCTTGCACAACATCCGATAGACGCCCCGCCTTTCGGACGGAACGGCGGCGGTGTCCTTCAATGGCCGCCCATAGGTCGTCTCGATCATGCGGAAGGCCCGCTTCATCGCCGTCAGCATGCCCAGCGCCAGCACATCGACCTTCATCAGCTTCAGATGGTCGATGTCGTCCTTGTCCCATTCGATGAAGGTCCGATCATCCATGGCCGCATTGCCGATGGGCACGATCTCGACCAGCGGCGTCTGGCTGAGGACGAAGCCGCCGACGTGCTGGCTCAGATGACGCGGGAATTTGATGATCTCGGCCGTCAGCTCCAGCGCCAGCTTCATGCGCGCATCGTCCCGGCTCAGGCCCGTGCGGTCGACGTGCTCATCCTTCACCGCATCGCCCCACGAGCCCCAGACCGTGTCCGCCATGCGCGCGGTCACGTCCTCGGTCAGGCCCAGCGCCTTGCCCACATCCCGGATCGCGGAGCGAGGCCGGTAGTGGATGATGGTCGCTACGATAGCCGCCCGGTCCCGCCCGTAGCGCGCATAGACGTACTGCATCACCTGTTCACGGCGCTCGTGCTCGAAGTCGACATCGATATCGGGCGGCTCGGATCGCTCGGACGAAATGAAGCGCTCGATCAGTACATCCTGCTTGGTCGGATCGACGTTGGTCACGCCCAGGCAGAAACAGATCACTGAGTTGGCCGCCGAGCCCCGGCCCTGGCACAGGATGGGGTCGGGCCGTCCCCGCGCCCACGCGACCACATCGTGCACCGTCAGGAAGTAGGAGGCGTAGCCGAGCGCGCGCACCAGTCTCAGCTCTTTCAGGATGGTGGTCCGGATGTGGGCGGGCACGCCCTTGGGCCAGCGCATCCTCGCGCCCTTCAGGGTCAATCGGGTCAGCCAGCCCTGCGGTGAATAGCCCTTCGGCACCGGTTCGTCCGGGTACTGATAACTGAGCTCGCGCAGGGAGAAGCTGCAGGCGCGCGCCACCTCCATCGTCCGCTCCAGCGCCGCCTCATGGCCCCGGAACAGGTGGGCCATGCGGGCGGGCGTCTTCAGGTCGCGCTCAGCGTTGGCCCGCAGCCGCCGTCCGACCTTGTCGTTGGTCACGCCCTCGCGGATGCAGGTCAGCACGTCCTGCAGCATGCGCCGGTCGGCGTGGTGATACAGCACCGCATTGGTGGCGATCATCGGCGCGCGCGTGCGCTGGGCCATGGCCGCCAGCCGGTTCAGCCGGCACCGATCGTCCCCCCGCCACAGGGGCGCGGCGGCCAGGTAGAGATCGTCCGGCCAGGCCGCCCGCCACGCCGCCAACCGGGTCTCGAAGGCGGCGTCGGGCGTCTCCGGCGCGGGGGCCAGGGCGATCATCCCCTCTCCCAGCCCCACGGCCTGTTCGAAGGTCAGCCGGGTCTCGGCCTTCTCGATCCGCTCGCCTTCGGGGTCCGCGCCCGGCTGCGGCACGGCCTCGCTCTTGCCCAGCGACAACAGGCGGCACAGGCGGCCATAGGCGGCGCGGTCGCGCGGGAAGACGATCAGGGCCGTCCCGTCGGTGAACACCAGCCGCGACCCGATCACCAGCTGCTGCCCGACCTTCTCGGCCTCCATCAGCGCCCGCACCATGCCCGCCAGGGTGTTGCGGTCGGCCACGCCCACGGCGGCGATTCCCAGCGCCTTCGCCTGATGGATGATCTCGCCCGGGTGGGACGCCCCCTCCAGGAAGCTGAAGTTCGTCATCGCCCCCAGCTCGGCGTATTCGCCGTTCCAGACCGTCACGGCAGCACTCCGTGCATCCACCACGACGGCGCGCGACCCTCCTCGCGCCCGTACAGCCCCTCGCGGAACAGCCAGTAGCGCCCGCCTTCGCCGTCCTCGACGCGGTAATAGTCACGGGTGCGGACCTCGCGCCCGTCGGGACGGGGCCGCCACCATTCGGGCGACAGCCGCTCCGGCCCCTCCGCCCGCACGACCCGGCGGCTGACCCGGCGCCAGGTGAAGCGCGCGGGCGCCCCCTCGGGCAGGTCGAACAGCGGATCATCGATCGGCTCGGGCGGATCGAGCAGCAGCAGGGGGCGGCGACCGGCCTCCGCCGGGTCCGCCGCCGGGATCCGGCCCAGGGCGGGGATCAGCCGCTCGGCGCGCTCCGGAATCCAGCTGTCGACCGGTTCGGGCGTCAGCACCCGGTCCTCGCCCAGCCGCGCGGTCAGCCGGTCGATCAGGGCCGCCAGGCTCTCGGCCTGCTTCGCCCCCGCCTCGCTTTCAAGCGCCCCCTGCCGGGCCGCCATGGGCTCGGTCAGGTCGGCGGTCAGCATCAGCGCGTCCAGGCCGAAGCCCAGCTCCAGCCGTCCGAACCCGGCCTCGCGGAACAGCCGCATCCAGATCGGAACCTCGCGCCCCGGTCGTCCCATGCGCACCGACAGCCCGGTCGTCAGCCCATCCGAGCGGAAGCCGGTCAGGGTCAGGGCCTTGGCCCCCTGCCCGTCCCTCTCCAACGCTCGCGTCAGGTCGGCGGCCAGTTCGGGCAGGCGCGCCTCCACGCCCTCGATGTCGCCCAGGGGTTCGGCGAAGGCCTGCCAGACCCGATAACGGGCGGGCGGGCGCACGGGCGTCAGGGCCTCGCCGACATACCCCCGCGCCTGATCCAGCCGCCGCACCAGGCCGATGGCGTCGCCGTCCCGGAAGCGCCGCGCCAGACCCGCGCGCGGCATGGCGTACAGGCTGCCGATGGTCTTCAGCCCCAGCCGGCGCGCGCCGGTGACGGTGCGGTCGTCCAGCCGCAGCGCCTCGACCGGCAGGTCGGCCAGCAGGTCGGAGACGGTCTCGTCTGTGGCGACCGGATCCCGGCCCTCGCCCCAGCGCGCCAGCGCCCAGGCCGCCCCCGGCGTCGGGGCCAGGGCGACCCGCGCGACCGTCCCCGCCTCGGCCAGCCGGGTTCGGATCTGCGCCAGCAGGGCCGCCTCGCCGCCGAACAGGTGCGCCGCCCCCGTGATGTCCAGGAACAGCCCCTCCAGCCCCTCGCCGGACGGATCGAGACTGACCGACGGCGACCAGCGCTCGGCCCAGACCGCCAGCGCCTCTAGGGCCCGGTCGTCGGCGGCCGTATCGGCGGGCCGGCACAGCAGGTGCGGGATCATGGCCAGGGCGTCGGCCTGGGTCTGGCCCCGCCGCAGGCCGGCGGCGCGGGCGGCCGGATTCAGGGCGTGGATCACCGCCGCGCCCCGACTGTTCTTCAGGATCAGGGCGAACGGGGTCTGCGGGTCCAGGGCGGGGTCAGGCGGCGAGGCCGGACGCCGCGCCCGTTCCAGCGATCGGCGCCGGACCGAAACCGGCCAGTCGATCAGCCAGACGGAGACGATGCGTCTCATCATCCTGCTCCAGCATCCAGGCGCCGGGACGTTCGCCCCGGCCCCGCGTCATCTCCGCGATCAGGCGCGCCTGTCCCGGCGCCCGCAGGTCGTCGGCGTCGGGCGCGGACAGCGCCGCCGACACGCGCCAGCGCCGCCGCGCCGCGCTCAGGCCATCCAGGCTTCGCGGCAGCATCAATCCGGTCGAACCGCCGTCCCGGGCGGCGAAGTCCAGCCGCCGCGTCTGGGCTAGGCTGGCCCCGTCCACCGCCCCCAGCGCCAGCGACACCGCCCCCGACCGCAGGGCCTGCTCCAGCACCCACAGCGCCTCGGCGGCGGTCGACACGGGCGTCAGGATCAGCGCCGTCCCGGCCAGGCCGGGGCCATAGGGTCGGCCATACTCCCCAAACCACGCCCGGGGCGCGGCGATCAGCGCCGGGCGCCGGTCGTCCTCCCGTCGCCGCGAAAGGGCGAACAGAACGGTCGCCGCCATGTCCCGCGGCGTCGACGCGCACGCCTCCTCCAGAGGCGCGGCGGCCTCTGGAAACGGCTCCGGCGATGCGGCGGGAAAGGGGAGCATGGCGACCATGAAAGATGGATGTTCATTATTTGTTCTCATCCACGAAGAGTCAAACCGGATTCCGCCCCTCCCGTTCCGGTGGAGACGCATATACCCGTGATTGTATAACTGGCCCGCTCCCTGCACGTTTACCGCCGTGGAGCGCGCCCCGCTCCCGAAACGATACAGCTCAGCCATGACGCTCAGAGAGATCGTAGAAGCGGATTATCCAAGGGTGCAGGACCTGCACCGCAGCGTGGGCTGGCCGGAACGGTCGCTGGCCGGGTGGCGGTGGCTGCACGCCAACCCGGCCCGGCTGGACATCGGCGCGCCGGCGGGCTGGGTCGCGGACGGCCCCGACGGCGAACCCGCCGCCCACGTCGGCAACCTGATCCAGCGTTTTCGGCTGGGCGGGCGACGACTGCACGGCGCGACGGGCTTCTCGATCATCGTCACGGCCAGCGTGCGCGGGACCAGCCGCCACATGCTGAAGACCTTCACCTCCCAGCCCGATGTCTTCGTCCGCTACACCCTCAACGCCAATTCCACCTCCCAGCCCCTCTACGCTCGCCACGGCATGCTGGCCTGGCCTGAACAGACTCATGCGCTGAAGCTGAGCTGGGTCGTCGATCCCCTGCCCCTGGCCCTCAGTCGCCTGTGGCGGCGGCTGTATGCGGCCGCGCCCCGCGCCGTGTCGGGACTGGGCGAGCAGCTGATGAACGACCGGCTGGGCCGTGTCGCCCGTCCCGCCCTGCCGCCCGGGGTCAGCCTGCTGGCCGATTTCGGCGACGCCTCGCCCTACGCCGCCTTCTGGCAGGCGCTGACGGACGAGGGGCGGCTGCTGGCGGACCGCAGCCCGGAGATCCAGCGGTGGCGTCTGCAGGACCCCGACCTGTCCCAGCGCCCGTTGATACTGGCCTTCGAGCGGGACGGCGCCGTCGTCGCCTACGCCATGGCCATGATGGCCAAGTCGAACATCCTCGAGCCGCCGGTGCTGGAGGTCATCGACCTGGAGGCCCTGCAGCCCCACGCCGACACGATCCCGGTTCTGATGACGGCCCTGCGCGACGCCGCCCGCGCCATGGGGGCGGCCAAGTTGCGGCTGCCCATGGTCACGCCGCGGGACCTGCTCCGGCTCGGCGACTTCGCCCGCACGGCCCGCCGCGAAGGCGGCTGGGGCCACTGCCACGTCCAGTTTTCAGAGGATGCGCCCGATCCGGCCCTGTGGTCGCCCACGCCCTATGACGGGGACTATGCGATCTGCCTGCGGCCCGTCCCGCTCGAACGCGCGGCGCGCGGCGCACGGGCTCCGAGGGCCGCCCCGGCGACCGCTTCCAAGGCCTAGACGGCTTTCAGGGCTAGGGGCGAGCCTTCAGCTCGTCGCGGATTTCCGCCAGCAGGGCCTCGGTCGGGGTCGGCGCGGCCGGGGCTTCCGGCGCCGCCGCCTGCTCGCGGCGCATCTTGTTCACCAGCTTCACCATCAGGAAGATGACGACGGCGACGATCAGGAACTGGATCACGGTGTTGATGAAGGCGCCGTACTGGATCGCCACCTTCTCGATCTCGGCGGTCGCCGGATTTTCGGGGACCAGCACCCATTCCAGGTTCGAGAAGTCGACCCGGCCCAGCGCCAGGCCGATCGGCGGCATGACCACCTGTTCGACCAGGCTGGTGACGATCTTGCCGAAGGACGCGCCGATGATGACGCCGACCGCCAGGTCGATGACGTTGCCGCGGGCGATGAATTCCTTGAACTCGGTGACCAGTCCCATGGGGCGTCCTGTCAGTCGGTGGCGTTCAGCCGCTCGCGCAGCTCCTTGCCGCTCTTGAAGAAGGGAACCGCCTTCGCGGGCACCTCGACCGACTCGCCGGTGCGCGGATTGCGGCCGGCGCGCGCCGGACGGCCTCGAACGGAAAAGGCTCCGAAACCGCGAAGCTCTACGCGACCGCCGTCGCCAAGCGCCTCGACCATGCGGCCCAGCACGACATTCACGACACGCTCGACCTCAGCATGGGTCAGATGCGTGTTTTCGGCCGCGAGCTTCTCGATCAGCTCGGATTTGATCATGCAGCCCCCGCCCTGTTCAGCCCCAGCCCGTACCCATACGGCTGCATCCAGTCTCGGGATGCAAGCCCACCCTATCTCTCGCGCGCCCGGCGAAAAAGGCCCAACCGTCCGTCAAGCCCGCGAATTGTAGGTTAAAGGACGGAAACCGTACACGAGTTCCGCCGCGCCCCCGGGCTTTGAGCACGAAAAAGGCGGCCGGATCGCTCCGGCCGCCTGATCGTTTTTTCGTCGATGACGAAGAGACTTAGTCCTTGGAGCCTGCCTTTTCGCGCAGGGCGGCGCCCAGGATGTCGCCCAGCGAAGCGCCGGAGTCCGACGACCCGAACTGTTCGATGGCCTCAGCCTCGTCCTTCATTTCCAAGGCCTTGATCGACACCGAGACGCGGCGCGAGGCCTTGTCGATGCCGGTGACCATGGCGTCGACGCGGTCGCCGACCGAGAAGCGCTCGGTGCGCTGCTCGTTGCGATCGCGCGACAGGTCCGACTTGCGGATGAAGGCGGTCGCCGGAGCGTCGTCTTCACCGAACTTGACCTCGATGCCGCCGGTCTCGATCGCCGTCACGGTGACGGTGATCTGCTGACCCTTCTTGAAGGTGTCGCCTTCCATCGGATCGCCGCCCAGCTGCTTGATGCCCAGCGAGACGCGTTCCTTCTCGACGTCGACGTCCAGGACCTTGGCCTTGACGGTTTCGCCCTTGCGGTAGCGTTGGATGGCTTCTTCGCCCGACACGTTCCAGTCCAGGTCGGACAGGTGCACCATGCCGTCGATGTCGTTGTCCAGGCCGATGAACAGGCCGAACTCGGTGGCGTTCTTGACTTCGCCCTCGACGGTCGAGCCGATCGGGTTGTTGGCGACGAAGGCGTCCCACGGGTTGTCCTGGGCCTGCTTCAGACCCAGCGAGATGCGGCGCTTGGAGGCGTCGACATCCAGCACGACCACGTCGACTTCCTGCGAGGTCGAGACGATCTTGCCGGGGTGGACGTTCTTCTTGGTCCAGGACATTTCCGAGACGTGGACCAGGCCTTCAACGCCGGCTTCCAGCTCAACGAACGCGCCATAGTCGGTGATGTTGGTGATGCGGCCCGACATCTTGGCGCCGACCGGATACTTGGCTTCCACGCCGTCCCACGGGTCGGCCTGCAGCTGCTTCATGCCCAGCGAGATGCGCTGGGTGTCCGGGTTGATCTTGACGATCTGGACCTTGACGGTGTCGCCGACGGCGAGGACCTGCGACGGGTGCGAAACGCGCTTCCACGACATGTCGGTGACGTGCAGCAGGCCGTCGATGCCGCCCAGATCCACGAACGCGCCGTAGTCGGTGATGTTCTTGACCACGCCTTCGCGGACTTCACCCTCTTGCAGCTGGCCGACCAGCTCCGTGCGCTGTTCGGCGCGGGCTTCTTCCAGGATGGCGCGACGCGAGACGACGATGTTGCCGCGCGGACGGTCCATCTTCAGGATGGCGAAGGGCTGTTCCTTGCCCATCAGCGGGGCGACGTCGCGCACCGGACGGATGTCGACTTGGCTGCCCGGCAGGAAGGCCGAGGCGCCGCCCAGGTCGACGGTGAAGCCGCCCTTGACGCGGCCGACGATGGTGCCGTTGACCGGCTGGCCGTCGGCGAACACGACTTCCAGGCGGGTCCAGGCTTCTTCGCGGCGAGCCTTGTCGCGGCTGATGACCGCTTCACCCAGGGCGTTCTCGACGCGCTCCAGATAGACTTCGACGTTGTCGCCGAGCTTCGGAATGACGGCGCCTTCGCCGATGCCGAACTCGCGGGCCGGGATGCGGCCTTCGGTCTTCAGACCGACGTCGATGATCAGGATGTCTTTTTCGATGCCGACGACGCGGCCGTGAACGACCTGGCCTTCGCCGAGGTCACGGCCCTGAAGGGTTTCGTCGAGCAGCGCCGAGAAGTCGTCGCGGGTGGGGGTGAGGGTGTCGGTCATGTAACTCTGGGGTTGGAGAAAAAGGCTTGAGCGCGCGACCGAAGGGTCCCGCGCCAAAGAGGGGTTCAGAAGAAAGAGTCAGGTCGTCGGGACGCGAGGCTGAAGCTCAACCAGAGCGCCCGCGGAAGCCGAGGATGGGAGCGTTGGATTTGCGGAACGGGTCAAAGACCGTGTTTCGCGCGCGCCGCCTCGACGATACGGCGGGCCGCATCGAAGGCGGCTTCTATATCCATATCGGTCGTGTCCAGCAAGACGGCGTCGTCGGCCTGCACCATCGGGGCCGCGCCCCGGCCCGCGTCGCGCTCGTCGCGGCGGATGATGTCGGCCAGCATGTCCTCGAACGCGATGACGGCGCCCCGCCCGGTCAGCTGCTTCCAGCGGCGGGTGGCGCGCACTTCCGGCGCGGCGGTGACGAACAGCTTGGCCGGGGCCTCGGGGGTGATCACCGTGCCGATGTCGCGTCCGTCCAGCACCGCGCCGCCGGCCTGGGCCGCGAAGGCCTTCTGGAAGGCCAGCAGCGCCGCGCGCACGCCGGTGAAGCCCGCGATCCGGCTGGCCGCCTCGCCAGCCTCGCCGCTGGTCAGGCGCTCGGTGTCGGTCAGGTCGCCGGCGTCCAGCGCCCGGGCGACCGCTTCCGCCGCCGCCTCGTCGTCCAGCGACTTGCCCGCATCCAGCAGGCCGACGCCCACGGCGCGGTACAGCAGGCCGGTGTCGAGGTGCGGCAGGCCGTACTCGGCCGCCAGCCGCGCGGCGATGGTGCCCTTGCCCGAGGCGGCGGGTCCATCGACGGCGATGATGAAGTTCCTGCTCAAGATCGACGATGCTCCATGGCTTGCCGCCAGCCGACGTAGGCCAGAAAGAGGGTGAAGCCTACCGCCGCCAGCAGCGCGGCGCAGAAGAAGGCGAATACGGCCCAGTACGCCAGGGGGTTGTCGGCCAGATGCAGCGACGGCCCCCGGCGGCCGGGTATCACGCCTCTGTCCAGAATGACCAGCAGCTCCGATCCGCCCCGCCAACACCCCACGCCCATCAGCGCCGCGAGGATCCAGGTCGTCACGGCCTTGAAAGACCGCCGCATGAACGCGCGGCTCACGTCCAGTCCTTCCAGCGGACCAGCACAAGGACCGCGAAGGCCGCCAGGCCAAGCCACAACAGGCAGGCCAGGCCGTTCAGGGCCACTGTCGCATAGTAGAAGAAATCGCCCTCGATCCTCAGATGAACCGCGCCGTGCTTGCCGGTCACCATGCCGGTGGCGATCCCTCGCCACACGACCCAGGCCGTCCAGCCGGCCCCGCCCAGACAGGTCAGGAGCCCCAAGATCGCAACGCCGCGAGAAAAGACCTCGCGCAGCGCCTTCATTCGATCAGACCGCCCAGGCCGTTCATCATCTCCACGAACCCCGGGAAGCTGGTGGCGATCATGCCGGGTTCGTCGACCGCGACAGCCCGGTCGGCGGCCAGGCCCAGCACCAGATGGCTCATGGCGATGCGGTGATCGTGGGCGGTGTGGACGGTCGCGCCGCCCGCGACAGGGCCGCCGGTGACGATGAAGCCCTCCGGCTCCTCCTCTACAGCCACGCCGCAGGCGCGCAGGCCGGCGACCATGAGGGCGATGCGGTCGCTTTCCTTGACCCGCATCTCGCCGACGCCGCGCATCACCGTCTGGCCTTCCGCGAAGGCGGCGGTGGCGGCCAGGATCGGATATTCGTCGATCATCGAGGCGGCGCGGTCCTCCGGCACGACCACGCCCTTCAGCGCCGAGTGGCGGGCGGTGAGGTCGCCGACCTCCTCGCCCCCGGCCATGCGGCGGTTGGCGGTGGTCAGGTCCGCGCCCATCTCGCGCCAGGTGTCGAACAGGCCGGTGCGCAGCGGGTTCAGCATCACGCCCTCGACCGTGACCTCCGAGCCCGGAACCACCAGCCCCGCCGCCAGCGGGAAGGCCGCCGAGGACGGATCCCCCGGCACCGCCACGGCGGTTCCGGTCAGCGGCTGGCCGCCTTTCAGCGAGATCTTCCAGCCGTCGCCCTGCGCCTCGACCCCGACCTCGGCGCCGAAGGCGCGCAGCATCCGCTCGGTGTGGTCGCGGCTCTTCTCCGGCTCGGTGACCGTGGTGACGCCCTCGGCGTTCAGACCCGCCAGCAGGATGGCCGACTTGATCTGGGCCGAAGCGACCGTCTGCACATAGTCGATGGCGGTCAGCCCGCCGCCCGACAGCTCGACCGGCAGCCGGTCCTCGGCGGCCTGCCAGCGGAACCGCGCGCCCATGTCGGCCAGCGGGCCCGTGACCCGTTTCATCGGCCGCTTCCGCAAGCTGCCGTCGCCGTCGAAGGTCGCCGTGACGGGATAGCCGGCGGCCGCCCCCATCAGCAGGCGCACGCCCGTTCCGGCGTTGCCGCAGTCGATGACGCCGTCCGGCGAGCGGAAGCCGCCCCGTCCAGTCACGCGCCAACGGCCCTGCCCCAGACGCTCGACCGTCGCGCCGAACGCCTCGGCGGCCCGGGCCGTGGCCAGGATATCGTCGCCTTCCAGCAGGCCCTCGACCTCGGTCACGCCGGTCGCCATGGCGCCGAAGATCATCGTCCGGTGCGACATGCTCTTGTCGCCGGGAGCGCGCACGGCGCCCTTCAGCGCAGGGCTGCGGCGGGCGGTCAGATGCGTGAAGTTCGTCACCCGGCGGTCTCCAAAGGGCAGGGATGGCGCGGGCGTACGGCCATTTTTGCTTCAGGTCTGAAGGACCTGAATCCAGAAAATGGCCCAAGTCTAAAGTTCGGCGAAATCTGAGTTCGGGAGCGCGCAGCGCTCTCGAACCGATTTCGCCGAGGAGATGGCTTTTGACAGCGGCTCCCAAGGGTGGCAAGGGAGCCGCCCGAATTCCCCCCTACCGTGAGAGGCGCCCCCGTGGCTAATCCCGAACTGGGCCAAAAGCAGGTCTGTCCGAACTGCCAGGCCAAATTCTACGACCTGAACCGCCGACCGGCTCACTGCCCGAAGTGCGGAACCGACTTTGATCCGGAAGAAGCGCTGAAGCTGCGCAACCGCCGCGGCCGCCCGGCCGGCTATCCGGCGGACGACGAGGCCGAGGATCAGGTCAAGGACAAGAAGGTCGACGGCGACGAAGACGAGGAAGAAGACGTCAAGACGCCGGAGATCGACGAGGAAGGCCACGAGCCGATCCTGACCCCCGACGACGAGGACGAAGCCGTCGTCGATCCGACCGAGGAATCGGGCATGGGCGAAGCCGTCGAAGACGACGACGTCCTGGCCGACGACGACGATGACGACTCGGTTCCGTTCATCGAGGACGAGGACGACGACTCCTTCGAAGACGAGATCGGCAAGCCGTCGTCCGACGAGGACTGACGAAATTCCGGGCGGATCGGCAGCGTTCGATCCGCCCGGAAATCGCCTTCCGAACAGCGTTCGAAAAAGGCGAAAATAAATGGTGGAACCGGGCTTGATCACCAAACGGCCCTGACATAGGTTCCGCCGCCTCGCCGGGGGCCAACACCAACACCTCGGCGGACTGACCGGCAACGGTTCGGGGCTTTAGCTCAGTTGGTAGAGCGCTTGCATGGCATGCAAGAGGTCAGCGGTTCGACTCCGCTAAGCTCCACCATGAAGGCCCCGCGGGAAACCGCGGGGCCTTCTCCAATTCCGGCCCTGGTCAGCGTGAGCCGTTGCACTGCCGGGCGTCCGGTCCCATCTATCCTTCAGCCGGCGCCCTGCCGATCTCGGGGGGCGTGGACGGCGCGAATGCCTGCTTCGGGGGCTTGAGACATGACGACGCGCACCATCCTGTTCGACAGCCCCTTCCTGCTGGGCTTCGACCATACCCGGGCCCTGATCGACCGCGCCCAGCGGGCGGCGGCCGACAGCTACCCGCCCTATAATGTCGAGCAGCGCGGCGAGCGGTCGGTGCGCATCACCCTGGCGGTGGCGGGCTTCGGCCCGGACGACCTGGCGATCACCATCGAAGGCCGCCAGCTGACCGTCGCCGGCAAGCGCGAGGACGCCGGCAAGGCCGACCAGGCCTTCCTGCATCGCGGCATCGCCGGTCGCGGCTTCGTCCGCAGCTTCGTGCTGGCGGACGGGCTGGAGGTTGACGAGGCCCGCCTGGAGCATGGCCTGCTGCACGTCGACATGAGCCGCCCCGAGGACCTTCCCGTCCTGCGGCGCATCCCCATCACGACGGGTTGAACCCGTTGTTTCTCCGGCCGCCGCTTTCGGGGCCGAACCCAAGCGCCGCACAGGCGTTAGCTGAACGTAAGGAGGCGGTCGCATGACGCCCGAACTGAAGATGACCCGACAGGACTTCGCCGAACTGGGCGCCCCCGACCTCGTCTATGTGCGCGAGATCCGCGCCGCCGACGTGATGGCCGATACGCCCGCGACGGCGATCCAGGGCCTGTCCGTGGATCCGGAAGCCACCCTCTACGCCGTGCACGGCGCCGACGGCGAGCGCCTGGCCATCATGACGGACCGCGAGACCGCCTTCGCCACCGCCGTGGCCCACGAACTGGAGCCGGTGTCGGTCCACTAGACCCACCGCCAACCCAAACCGAACTCAACGAAGAAGCGAAGGCCGCCGTCAGGCGGCCGTGGCCGGGACCTGGTCGCGCACGAACAGGGCGCGGATGGCGTCGGTCGTGTGGGCCTGGCGCAGCTGCTCGCGCATCTCCGACGAGCGCAGGGCGCGCGAGACGGCGGCGAGGGCCCGCAGGTGCTCCGCGCCGTCGCTGGGCGGGGCGAACAGGGCGAACAGGAGGTCCACGGGACGGTCGTCCACCGAGCCGTAGGCCACGGGCGTATCCAGACGCACGAAGACCGCCGTCACCCGGCCGACGCCCTCCAGCCGGGCGTGCGGAACCGCGACGCCCGAACCGAGACCGGTCGAGCCCAGCGCCTCGCGCTCCAGCAGAGCTTCGAGCACGCGCGCCTCGGACATGCCGAGGGCTTGTGCGGCGGCGTCCGCCACCACATGAAGAGCCTGGCGCTTCGACGACGCGCCGCTGCGCAGAACGACACCGCCGTCCGCCAGCAAATCACCGATGTCCATTGGAACCCCGACTCTACTCGATCATCCCGGGTGGGCGGGCGCCCTTTAGAGCACCCGCCCCCTTGTGGGAAGCACTATGACGTACGACCGTTTACCGAACCGTGTCCGTTGAGCGAGACGGCCTTCCGCTCAGGGTCGATCCAGCCCACGTTTCCATCCGGGCGGCGGTAGACCACCGAGATGCCGCCGTGGGCGGCGTTGCGGAAGACGACGACCGGGTAGCCGGTCATATCCAGCTCGGCCACGGCGCGGCCGACGGTGATGGTGCGGATCTCGGTTTCGGTCTCCGCGATGACCATGCCGACGGGCGGCGGCTCATCGGGCGCGCCGGCTTCGCCGAAGGTGTCGTCCTCGACCTCGTCCGGATTGCGCAGGACAATGCTGCGGGCGACTTCGCGGGCGGCGTCCTCGGTCTTCTCCGGGGAGAGACGCTTGGGCCCGATGTGATGATCCTTCAGGCGGCGCTTGTAACGGCGGACCCGCTTCTCGAGCTTGTCGAGCGAGTCGGAGAAGGCGCCGTGGGCGTCTCCGCCGAGCCCTGTGGTGACGATCGCCTGCCCCGACGCAAGGCGGACCCAAGAGTCCACCTTGAAGCCGTGACCGTCCTTCGACACCACGACCTCGGCGTT
>NZ_JAHFPF010000057.1 GCF_023259385.1 Brevundimonas sp.
GAAGATGAAGGTCAGCAGCGAGGCGACCGCCTTGGTGATCTCCTCCACCCGGGTGTCGTCGTATTTGTGCCCGATGGTGCGCCAGAAGAATTCCGAATGCAGCAGGGTCCACAGCCGCAGCAGCCGCAGGAAGCCGAGGTTGAACAGCCAGGCGGGGAACAGCAGGGTCGCCAGCACGAACAGATCCACCCAGGTCGCCGGCTTCTTCAGCCAGTCCTTGATGTCCGTATGGGCCAGCGCTCGGGCCGCGAGGTCCACGATCAGGATGGCGGCGATCAGATAGTCGATCACATAGAAGACCAGCCCGGCTTCATGGAGGATCGGCGCGGCCAGGAAGAAGGCGATAATGGCGAAATCGACGACGATGACCGCCAGCCGGAACCGCACCGCCAGCGGCGACGAGCCGTGGTAGAGGTAGCGCAGCCGGGCCCGCAGGCGCAGGCCTTCCGCGTGCGGCGGCTCGACCGCTGTGGCGGACTTTCGGGCGGCCTTTCGGGCGGGCGACTGGCGACTCATGGCCCAGCTTAACGCCGTTCTCTCGTCTCAGGTCCAGTCTGGCCCTATATGGAGGCTGAAATGACCCGTCCCTTCGTCAAGATGAACGGCGCCGGCAACGACTTCGTCGTCGTCAATGCGCTGGAAACGCCGTTCACGCCGACGGTCGAGCAGGTGCGCGCCATCGCAGACCGCGAGACGGGCGAGGGCTGCGACCAGCTGATCTCCATCGAACCCTCGGCCGACGCCGACGCTTTCATGCGCGTGTGGAACGCCGACGGGAGCATGGTCGAGACCTGCGGCAATGCCCTGCGCTGCGTGGGCTGGGTGCTGATGGAGTCCACCGGCAAGGACCGGGTGGTGATCGACACCGCCGGCGGGCCGACCGTCGCCACCCGCGCGGCGGGCGGCCAGGTGACCGTCGACATGGGCGCGCCGCGTCTGGACTGGACCCAGGTGCCGCTGGCCGAGGAGATGGACACCCGCGGGATCGAGCTTCAGGTCGGGCCGATCGACGATCCCGTCCTGCACACGCCGGGCGCGGTCTCGATGGGCAATCCGCACGTGGTCTTCTTCATGGACCACGCGCCGAACGACGGCTTCGTGCGCGGCTCCGGCTCGCTGGTCGAGCATCACCCGCTGTTTCCGGAAGGGGTCAATGTCGGCTTCGTCCACGCCCTGTCGCCCGATCACATCCGCCTGCGGGTGTGGGAGCGCGGCGCGGGCCTGACCAAGGCCTGCGGCACCGGCGCCTGCGCGGCCCTGGTCGCCTCGGCCCGTCGCGGCGTCACCGGGCGTCACGCCACGGTGGACGTCGACGGCGGCCGCCTGATGATCGACTGGGACGAGGCCTCGGACCATGTCTTCATGACGGGGCCGATCGAGGTCGAGCGGGCGGGGCTGCTGAGCCTTTGATCGGCGCCCTGCTTCTGGCGTTGACGATGCAGCAGTCGGGTCCCGTCTGGGTCCAGCAGGGCCAGCATCCGTACACTGTGTCCTCAAGCTCGATGCAGCCCGGCTTGCAAGAAGGCGATGTGGTCGTCGCCGACCGGCCGGGTGGTGAATGTGGCGCGACCACGCCGACGCCAGGCGATGTCGTGATCGTCGATCATGACGGCGCGCCGTGGGTTCGCAGGATCGTCGCCGGGCCGGGTCAGACGGTGCGGATGCACGGGGGCGTGCTGTACATCGACGGTCATCCCGTCCCGCGGGAGGCCGCGCAGTCCGGAACAGCCCAGCCATTCGGGGAGCATTCGAGCGTGCACGGCATGCCGTTCAGCGTGTGGCGCGAGACCCTGCCTTCGGGACGAAGCTGGCTGACCCTCGATCTCGGCCCCGATCAACCCCTGGACGACATGCCGGAGATCCGGATCCCGGAAGGCCACTGGTTCGGGATGGGCGATAATCGCGACAATGCCGTGGACGACCGAGTGGGGGGGCCGACCGCCGCGTCGCGCCTGTGCGGTGTTGTGGTTCGTGTCGCGCGCTCGCAGGAGCCGTCGCGGGTCGGAACCCGATCCTAGCGATGCCGCCGGGCGATCAGCGCCCAGACGGTCACGGCGACGCCGGCGCCGAGACCGATCCAGCCGATCCCGTCCCAGACGCCGTCGCCCAGCAGCGCGCCGACCAGTCCGATCAGGGACAGAACGGCCACGACCAGCGGAACGGCGAAGATGGCCTTCAGGTCTAGCGGACCGGTCTTCATTTCGCGTCCCGCCTCGCCGACCGATGCTTGACCCACCAGAGGTAAAGCCCGCTGCCCAGAATGACGATGGTCGCCAGGTCGAGCAGGGCCCACAGGATCTTCAGCGGCAGGCCGCCGTAGTCGCCGAAATGCAGCGGCTGCGAGAGGGACAGGGTCTTCACATACCAGGGCGCGGGCGCGACCGCGGCCAGCTCGCCGGTCCGCGCGTCGATCAGGGCGGGCGTCGTCAGATGCTCGGTCAGCGGCGTGTCGCCGTGGAAGAAGACCGCATAGTGGTTCTCGGTCGAATAGGTGGAGCCGGGGAAGGCCACGAACTGCAGGGTCATGCCCGGCAACGCCTGCCTGGCCCGCTCGACGGCGGCGTCCAGCGAGCTGCGCTCAGTCAGGCTGACGGGCGCGTCATAGGCGGCGGTCAGCGTCTTCAGGGCGTCATCCTTCCAGTAGGCGATGATCGGCACGGCCAAGGTGTTGACCACGCCCGTGACGCCGACGACCAGCACCCACGCCACGGTCACCACCCCCAGCAGGTTGTGATAGTCGAGCCAGCGCGTCCGCGCGGCCTTGCCCGCCCGCACCGTGCCGAACGGCAGGCGGCGCATGAAGGGGGCGTAGAGCACCACGCCGGACACCAGCGCCGCCACCAGCAGCAGGCCCATGGCGCCGAGGAACAGCATCCCCGCAAGCCCCAGGAACATGTCGGTGTGCAGCTGCAGAATGAACTCCATCACCGGGTGGCCCGCCACCAGCGGAGCCGCCTCGCCGGTGAACTGGTCGATCGGCTGGAAGCTGTATTTCCCGTCGGGACCGTTCGGATCGATGCTGGTGACGTTCACCACCGGCCGTTCCACGTCAAAGCTCATGAAGGCCGGAACCTCGCCCGGCTTGCGAGCGAGGGCGACGTTCAGGACCTGGTCGAGGTTCAATTTCGGAGCGCTCGGGTCGGCCGGTGCGGCGACTTCGTGGGCCAGCAGGACGTGATCCAGCTCGTGCGTGAAGACGAGCGGAAGCCCCGTGACGCACAGCATCAGCAGGAAGGCGGTCGAGACCAGGCTCGACCACTTGTGGACCCAGCTCCAGGCCCTGATCGCGCCCGGCTTCATCCGGCTCAGAAGTCCGTCGAGATCGACACCCGGAGGGTGCGCGGGGCGCCGAGCGTCAGGTAGTTGGCGCCCGGATAGCCGCCGGCGGCGACCCACTGGTCTTCGTCCGTCAGGTTCTCGACCCGTGCGCGGAGGGTCAGCGGACGCTCACCGGCCTCGAACTCATAACGCACGCCGGCGTCGAAGCGGGTCCACGAGTCCAGCTCGACGGTGTTGTCGGCGCTGACCGGCTGCGATCCGGTGTAGATGGCGCGGCCCTCGAGGGTCAGGCCCGAAACCGCCGCCACGTCCCATTCGACATTCAGATTGGCCTGGACTTCCGGCACGCCGATGGCCGCCTTGCCCGACAGCGCGGGGGTGATGGAGCGGGTGACCTCGGCGTCCATCAGCGTCAGGCCGCCCAGCAGGCGAAGGCCCTCGACCGGCTCGCCATAGACGGCGAACTCGACGCCCTGGTTCCGCTGCTCGCCGCCGGCGCTGTAGATTCGGGTGACGGGATCGAACGACTCGTTCGGCAGGGTGATGCGGAAGGCGTTCAGCGAGGCGCCGAAGCCGCCGCCGTCATACTTGACCCCCGCCTCGATCTGTTCGCCGCGGAAGGGATCGAGCGCCTCGCCCTGGTTGGCCACGGGAACGGGCGTGACACCGAGGTCCGGGGTGTCGCCGGGGATGTCGGCGTTGACCGTGGCGGGCGCGATCTTTCCGGGGATCAGGGCCTCGGCGTAGTTGGCGTAGATCGAGATTCGGTCCGAAGGCTTGTAGACCACGGCGAAGGCCGGCGTGACCGCGTCGCCCTCATAGGACGAGAGCGGCGCGCCGGTGTTGTAGTCGTACGACCGGGTCTCGACCTCCTGATAGCGGGCGCCGACCGTGGCCAGCAGGCGGCCGTCGAGGAAGGACAGCTGGTCGGCGATCGCGATGCTGGAGGTAATCGACCGCTCGGTCGTCAGCGGGTCGGACAGGTCGCCCCCGACGAAGAAGTTCGGGACCGGCGGGGCGACGTCTACGGGGTTGTAGAGGTTGCTCGGGAAGCCGGCGAAGCTGGAGAAGGCGTAGGCGTTCGCCGACTTCAGCTGCACCTGCGAGGCCGAAGCCACCAGGCGGTGTCCGACCGGTCCGGTGGTCAGGTCGGCGCGGACGCCGATGTCGCCGGACCAGACGGCATCCTCGCGCACATTGTCGAAGCGGTAGGCGCTCAGCGCGCCGTCGGGGGCCGCGCTCGGATTGGCCAGGACGTTGTCCTCCTTGCCGCTGCGGCCGCCGAAGGCCGCCCAGACGGTGACGTCGTCGGTCAGGTCGAACTCGCCGCGGGCGACGCCGAACAGCTGTTCCTCGTCGGTGTAGGTCCAGGGCTGGGCGAAATTGCCGTCCGCCGAGGGCGGCGTCGGGATGGCGCCGAGCGGGGTGACCGTCGGGCGCGGAGCGTCGATGTGGTGGTTCTGCCAGCCGAGGTCGGCCGAGAAGCGGGCGCGGTCGCCGCGGCGGTCGAGGCCGAGGCCCAGCACCTGAAGCTCGCGGTTCTCGCCATCGACCGTGCTCTCGCCGTCGCGGGCCGCGACGTTCAGGCGGGCGCCCCACGCCTTGTCGGCGCCGAAGCGGCGCGAGAAGTCGCCGGCGGCGTAGAGGGCGTCGCCGCCGTCCCAGCCCAGGGTCAGGCGGTTCAGCGGCGTGTCGCTGGCGCGCTTGGGCGTCAGGTTGAAGGCGCCGCCGACGCCGCTGCCGCCGGGTGCGGCGCCGTTCAGGAAGGCCGTGGCGCCATGGAAGACCTCGACCCGCTCGATGAACTCGGAGGCCACGAACTGGCGCGGCAGGATGCCGTACAGGCCGTTCCAGGTCATGTCGTCCGAGTACACGGGGAAGCCGCGGATGACGTACAGCTCCTGGAAATTGCCGAAGCCCTTGGTGACGCGCACCGCCGGGTCGTTCTGCAGCACGTCGCCGACGCTGCGGGCCTGCTGGTCGCGGGCCAGTCGCTCGGTGTAGCTGGTCACGGCGAAGGGCGTGTCCATCACGTCCTGCGAGCCGAACATGCCCACGCGCCCGCCGGTGGCGACCTGGCCGCCGGCATAGGGCGGGGCCTGCCGGACCTGCGAGCCGGTGACGACGACCTCACCCAGCTCGGTGGTCTGGGCCTCCTGCGCGAAGGCGGGGGCCGCGGCCAGTCCGGCGACGGTGGTGGAGAGCAGCAGGATGGAGCGGAGAGTCACGGGATCGCCTTGGGGGAGGGCTGATATTGAGAACGGCTCGCAGTAACAGCCGCCCTCCGCCCTGACAACCGATCTGGCGGGCGGGCCTTTCGCCGCAGGGGGCCAGGTCGGCGGAAATCCGCTCAAAACGCGCCGCCCGCTGTCACATTTTCCGGACAGTCTCGGCTTATCCCGGCGTTCAAACCCCGCGCCGCCGGGACGCGGCTTCCCTCGCGTCAGCGGTTGTCCCTTCCGGCCCCGCGCACTAGGAACAGGGTCGAACTGAACACGCGCGAAGGCGCGACCGGAAACGCCGAGAGCCATGCCCGACCTGACAGACAAGCAGACCTTCTCCGACCAGGACGCGCTGGACTTCCACCGCTTCCCCGCTCCGGGCAAGATCTCGATGGCCCCGATCAAGCCCATGGCGACCCAGCGCGACCTGTCGCTGGCCTACTCGCCGGGCGTGGCGGTGCCGGTCCTGGCCATCGCCGCCGATGTCGACAAGGCCTACGACTACACCTCCAAGGGCAATCTGGTCGCCGTCATCTCGAACGGCACGGCCATCCTGGGCCTCGGCAACCTCGGCCATATGGCGTCCAAGCCGGTGATGGAGGGCAAGGCCGTCCTGTTCAAACGCTTCGCCGACGTCGACAGCTTCGACATCGAGGTGAAGACCACCGATCCGGACGAGTTCATCACCGTCGTCAAGAACATCGGCGACACCTGGGGCGGCATCAATCTGGAGGACATCAAGTCCCCCGAATGCTTCGAGATCGAAAGCCAGCTGCAGGACCTGCTGGATATCCCGGTCTTCCATGACGACCAGCACGGCACGGCCATCATCTCGACCGCCGGCCTGATCAACGCGGCCCACATCGCCGGCAAGAAGCTGGAAGACCTGAAGGTCGTTCTGGTCGGCGCCGGCGCCGCGGGCCTGTCGTCCATCGGCCTGATGAAGGCGGCGGGCGTCCGGGCCGAGAACACCGTGATCCTGGACCGCGACGGCGTCGTCTACCGGGGCCGCCCCAACATCGACCAGTGGAAGGCGGCGCACGCCACCGACACGCCGCACCGTACGCTGGAAGAGGCCATGGTCGGCGCCGACGTGGTGCTGGGCCTGGCCGCCAAGGGCGCCATCACCAAGGAGATGGTGGCCTCGATGGCGCCCAATCCGATCATCTTCGCCATGGCCAATCCGGACCCGGAGATCACGCCGGAAGACGTGCGCTCGGTGCGCTCGGACGCCATCATCGCCACCGGCCGGTCGGACTATCCGAACCAGGTCAACAATGTGCTGGGCTTCCCCTACATCTTCCGCGGGGCGCTGGACGTGCGCGCCCGCCGCGTGAACCACGAGATGAAGGTCGCCTGCGCCGAGGCCCTGGCCGCCCTGGCCCGCGAGGACGTGCCGGACGAGGTCGCCGCCGCCTATCGCGGGCGCAAGCTGAAGTTCGGCCCGGACTACATCATCCCGTCGCCGTTCGACCCGCGCCTGATCTGGTTCATCCCGCCGTTCGTGGCCCAGGCCGCCATGGACACCGGCGTGGCCCGCCAGCCGATCGAGGACATGGACGCCTACCGCGTCTCCCTGCGCCAGCGCCTCGATCCGTCGGCCGCTCTGATGCAGAACATCTCGGGCGCGGTGCGCGCGGCCCCGAACAAGCGGGTCGTGTTCGCCGAGGGCGAGGAAACAGCCGTGATCCGCGCCGCCTGGGGCTTCAAACAGGCCGAGCTGGGCACGCCGATCCTGCTGGGCCGCGAGGAGCTGATCCGCAAGAACGCCGCCGAGGCCGGTCTGAACTTCGACGAGATGGGCATCGAGATCATCAACGCCCGGATCAGCCACCAGAACGAGGAGTACACCGACTGGCTGTACGCCAAGCTGCAGCGTCGGGGTTATCTGCGCCGCGACGTGCAGCGGATGATCAACCAGGACCGCAACTACTTCGGCGCGACCATGATCGCGCGCGGCCAGGCCGACGCCATGGTCACCGGCGTGACCCGCAACTTCAACATGGTGCTCAAGGAGGTCCGCCGCGTCCTGGACGTGAAGGAGCGGATGATCGGCCTGTCGATCCTGCTGGCCAAGGGCCGCACCCTGTTCGTCGCCGACACCTCGATCCACGAACTGCCCAACGCCGAGGAACTGGCCGAGATCGCCATCCAGGCGGCCGCCACCGTGCGCAAGCTGGGCAAGACCCCGCGCGTGGCCTTCCTCAGCTACTCGACCTTCGGCAACCCTCCCGGCGATCGCGGCGAGAAGGTGCGCGAGGCGATCCGCATCCTCGACAGCAAGGGCGTGGACTTCGAATACGAAGGCGAGATGCCGCCGGAGCTGGCGCTGGATCCGGAACTGCGCGGGCGCTACCCGTTCATGCGCCTGACCGGCCACGCCAACGTCCTGGTCATGCCGGCCATTCATTCAGCCGCCATCTCGACGCGGCTGGTCCAGTCCCTGGGCGGCGCGACCGTGATCGGCCCGCTGCTGGTCGGTCTGGAGAAGTCGGTGCAGATCGTGTCGCTGGGGGCCTCGGTCAGCGAGATCATCACCGCCGCGACCTTCGCCGCCTACGAAGAAGGCGCCGAAGGCGAGGAGTAGGGCCTGACGGCCGCCCGGGCTTTCAGACCTGGGCGGCGGCCAGCTTGCGGCGTTCAAGGGCGCCGCGCACCCACTCGGCGATGCAGAACACCACCGCCAGCAGGCCCAGCCAGGCGGCGATGGCGAACATGGGCGCATAGCCTTGGGCGTCGATCAGCTCGCCCAGGGCGCCGCGGCCCAGGGTGCCGATCAGCAGGGCCAGCGAGATGAAGACCGCGAACTGGACCGCGCCGAACATCTTGTTCGATAGGGCGGACAGATAGGCCACGAAGGCCGCGCCCGCGAAACCGCCGGCGATGTTCTCGCCGGAGATGGCCAGCATCAGCCGCGACAGGGGCTCGCCGATATGGAAGGCGCCGAACAGGCCGTAGAGGCCCGTCGTCCGCATGAAGGAGTCGATCACCGGCGCGCCCAGCGCCAGATCCATCATCAGGAGATTGGTCGCGGCGCTGAGGATCGCGCCGATCAACAGGCTCCACATCCGGCCGATGACCAGCAGCGCCCATCCCCCCAAGGCGATGCCGACGATGGTCATGACGACGCCGAAGGTCTTGGACGCCAGCGCCACCTCGGCCTTGGTGTGGCCCAGCGCGCCGCCGGTGTCGCCCATGTAGAAGGGAAAGGCGAACGGACCCCAGACCCCGTCGGTGATCCGGTAGGTCAGGATCAGCCCCAACACGATCACCGCGCCCCAGCCCAGCCGCCCCATCAGCTCGACCAGCGGGGCCAGGATGGCGTCGTAAAGCGTATCGGCCAGACGCGGCAGGGCGACCGCCTCCGCTTCGGTCGCCGCCCGACCTTTCCAGACGATCAGGCCGGCCAGGCCGGCGGGCAGGATGACGGTGGCCGCGACGATCCACGGGCCCCAATCGGCGGTGAACTCGCCCGCGCTGGGCGCCGGAGAGGTGGTCAGGGCGGTGATCATGAAGTTGACCAGCATGAAGGCGGCCCACGCCCAGGCCGCCAGCGTGGCGACAAGGACGGCCAGTCGCAGGCGCGGCGACCCGATCCGCTCGCGCGCCACGGCCGCCCGGGAGGTCGCTTCCGGCTCCGGAGCGATCAGGGTGCCGATGATTCCCACCCCCATCAGCAGAGCGCCGACGGCGAAGACGCCGGGCCAGCCGAGGATGGTCGCCAGCAGCAGGGCGCCGGCGCCGCCGACCAGGGCGGCGGTGCGATAACCCAGCTGATAGATGGTCGAAAGCAGGTCGATCGGCGTCTTCTCGTCCGCGACCTCGATCCGCCAGGCGTCGATGACGATGTCCTGGGTGGCGAAGGCGAAGGCGCCCAGGGCCGCGCCCAGGGCCAGCGGGCCCAGCACGCCGGTGCCCGGATGGGACAGGGCGACCAGCCCCAGCGCCGCGGCGATGACGATCTGCAGGACGATCAGCCAGCTGCGCCGGCGGCCGAGCCGTTTGCCGAGGACGGGCGGGGTCCAGCTGACGGCGGGGGACCAGAGGAAGCGGAAGGCGCCGAACAGGCCGATCCAGCTCAGGATGCCGATGGTCGCGACCGGAATCTTCTCCTCGGTCAGCCAGGCGTTCAGGGTGCCGATCAGCATGGCGAAGGGCAGGCCGGCGGAGAAGCCCAGCAACAGCATGGCCAGCGTCCGGCGTTCGCGGAAGGCGGCCTTCAGGACGCCCAGCCCTTTCGGGGCGGGCTGAAGGGCGGCGACCTCGCTGGCGGGCGTGGTGCTGTCGGTCATGGGCGCGTCTCCGGACGCCCCCCAACTCTTGCGAATTACGGCGTCGTCAAATCAGACGGCGACCTTGGCGCGGACTTCGCGGTTCGTCCAGCGGCTGAGGGCGGAGCGCAGCGACTCCAGCTCCAGCGGCTTGACCAGATGGTCGTTCATCCCCGCCTCGAGGCAGGCCTTGCGGTCCTCGGCGAAGGCGTTGGCGGTCAGGGCGACGATGGGGGTCCGGTCGCCGCGGGCGCGCAGCTCGCGGGCGGCGGTCGGACCGTCCATGCCGGGCATGCGCATGTCCATGAAGACCAGGTCGTAGCGGGCCCGCTTCATGGCCTCCAGCGCCTCGTCGCCGCTGGCGGCGGTCTCGACGGCGCAGCCCTCGCGCTTGAGCAGGGTCGAGGCCAGCAAGGCGCCGACGGGGTTGTCCTCGACCAGCAGGACCCGCGTGCCCGAGAAACGGCCGGGCAGGACGCGGTCGTCGTCGGCTAGAGGGGCGGGCGGGGGGCCGGGCAGGCGGGCGGTCTGGCTGCCGGCGGCGGCCAGCACCCGCTCGGCCAGCGAGGCGCGGCGCAGCGGCTTGATCAGATAGCCGTGGAAGCCGGCGGACCGGTAACGGGCGATGAGGTCGCGCTCGGACGGCTTGAGCAGGACCACGGCGCGGCTGTCAGCGGGGCGGACGGCCAGGCCGTGGGCGCTTTCGCGCGCCGCGTGGTCGATGAGGACGACGGACGCGCCGTCCACGACCACGCCGCCCGAGGCCTCGATCTGGGCCATGGCGGTGCGCCGCACGAAAGGATCGGGGCTGATGACGCTGACCGCCTGTCCGGCCAGCGGGCGACCGCGCTCGGCGTCGGGCGCGGCGTCGAAGGCGGCCTCGAAGTGGAAGCGGGCGCCGGGGCCGTCGGGTCGGTCGCTGACCGAGACCGAGCCGTCCATGGCGGCCGCCAGTTTGCGCACCACGGCCAGGCCGAGGCCGGCGCCGCCGAAGCGGCTGGCGTCGGTGGCGTCGACGTGGCCGAATTCCTCGAAGATGCGCTCGCGCGCCTCGGCCGGGACGCCCGGGCCGGTGTCATCGATGATGAAGGCCAGGCGCGGCTTGCCGGCGGTCCCGCCGGCGCGCTCCACGGCGATGCGGACCCCGCCCTGGGCGGTGAATTTGACGGCGTTGCCGGCCAGGTTGAACAGCACCTGACGCAGCCGGCCCTCGTCGGCCAGGACGTCGGGGGCGTCGGCGGCGACCGACCAGGCGATTTCGAGGCCGCGCTCGTGGGCGCGGGGGCTCAGCAGTTCGGCGACGCCGCGCACCAGGGATTCCAGATCGACCGGGGCGGCGTCGAACTCCAGCTTGCCGGCCTCCAGCCGGGCGTAGTCCAGCAGGTCGTTGACCAGGCCCAGCAGGTGTTCGGCGGACGACCGCGCGGCCTCGGCGTAGGCGCGCTGGGCGCCGTCCAGCCGGGTGCGGGACAGCAGGCCCAGCATGCCGATCACGCCGTTCAGGGGCGTGCGCATCTCGTGGCTCATGAGGCGCAGGAACTGCTGTTCCGCCGACGCCCCGCCCGCCGCCTGCGGAGCTGTCGCCGTCGTCGCCTTGTCCGTCCGTCGCCGCGCCATGCCTGTCTCCCTCAAGCACAGCCTGCCCTGAAGACGTTAAGACATCACCACGCGGCGGTCGGCGCGAACGGGGCCGGGGTCTCGGCGCGGCGGGCCTCGAAGGCGCCTTCGGCCTCGGTGGTGTTGCGGCGATAGATCAGGGCTTCGGCCACATGGCGGCGCAACACGCCGTCGCAGCCGTCCAGGTCGGCGATGGTGCGGGCCAGCCGGAGCGTCCGGGTCCAGCCGCGCGCTGTCAGACCGCCGACTTCCCCCGCCTTCATCAGCAGGGCCCGGCCCGGCCCATCGGGGGTGGCGAAGCGGTCCAGCGTCTCGCCCGAGGCGCGGGCGTTGACGGCCTGATCCTGCGCCGTCTCGGGATCGATCCCGGCGGCGCGCAGCCGATCCGCCTGCATCAGACGGGCGGTCAGCACCCGGGCCGCGGCCTCGGCCGTGCCTTCGGCGGGCGGCGGCAGGGCCATGTCCGATGCGGTCACCGGCGGCGTCTCCACCGTCAGGTCGATGCGGTCGAACATCGGGCCGGAGATGCGGTTGCGGTAGTCGCGCTGGCAGCGCGGGGCCTTGCCGCAGGCCCCGCGCCCGGCCCCGCCCATCCCGCAACGGCAGGGGTTCATGGCCGCGATCAGCTGGAACCGCGCCGGGTAGCGGACGTGGGCGTTGGCGCGGGCGACCACGATCTCGCCCGTCTCCAGCGGTTGCCGCAGGGAATCGAGCGCCTGGGCGCTGTATTCCGGCAGTTCATCCAGGAAGAGGACCCCGTTGTGGGCCAGAGACGCCTCGCCCGGCTTGGCCCGCAGGCCGCCGCCGGTCAGGGCGGCCATGGAGGCCGAATGGTGCGGAGCCCGGAACGGCCGGTCGCGGGTCAGGGCGCCGCGCTCGATAAGCCCGGCCACCGACCAGACCATCGAGGTCTCCAGCAGTTCCTTGGGCGTCAGCGGCGGCAACAGGCCGGGCAGGCGCGCCGCCATCATCGACTTGCCCGAGCCCGGCGGGCCGACGAAGAGCAGGTTGTGGCCTCCCGCGGCGGCGATCTCCAGCGCCCGCTTGGCGCTTTCCTGTCCCTTGACCTCGCGCAGGTCGGGGATGCGGTCGCCTGACCGCATCGCCCCCGGCTCGGGCCGGCGCAGCACCTGGGTTCCCTTGAAGTGGTTGACCAGGGCGATCAGCGAGCGCGGGGCCAGCACCGCCACATCGCCCGCCCAGGCGGCTTCCGGCCCGTTGGCCTCCGGACAGATCAGGCCCAGCCCCAGGGCGTCGGCGGCGACCGCGGCGGGCAGGGTCCCGCCCACCGGCGCGATCCGCCCGTCCAGCCCCAACTCGCCGATGGCGGCCCAGCCGGACAGGGCGTCGGGCGGGACGACCCCCATCGAGGCCAACAGGGCCAGGGCTATGGGCAGGTCGAAATGATTGCCTTCCTTGCGCAGGTCCGCCGGCGCGAGATTGGCGATGATCCGCATGGACGGCAGGGCCAGCCCGATGCCCGCGAAGGCGCCACGCACCCTTTCCCGGCTCTCGGCCACCGCCTTGTCGGCGAGGCCGACGAGGGTGAAGCTGCCCTCGTTCCCCGAATGCAGCTGCGACACCTGCACATCGACCCGCCGGGCGTCGACGCCTTCGAAAGCCACCGTGACGACGCTGGCGTGCATCGTGTCCTCCCGCTATCCGGGAAAGAACGAAACACGAACCGACAACCTTTGCAAGAGCGGCGTTACGCCGTCAGCGGCGCAGATCCGCCTCAGGGGCGAGCGTGTGAATGACCTCGCCTTCAGCGTTCAGGAATTCGATGGCTCCATAGCCTTCCGGCGTGACCGTCATGCGGACCCGGGTGCGATCGTCCTTGTCGGCGAGGGCGACGGAGGGGGCGCCGTCCGCGGCCACGCTCAGTCGAATTCGTGTCGAGGTCTGGACGCCCGGGACGAGACGGTTGTCCAGCGCCGGTTCGCGGATCAGGGGCGGGGCCTGATTGATGGTGAAGTTGACGGAGCCGTCGGGCGACACCCGCCAGCCGATGGCGTCCATGGCCGGATGGTCGAGAGCCAGAACGGCCAATCCGCCGTCCACGTCGGCGACGCCGAAACCGCCGCGTTCGCTGCCGTTCTCATCATAGAGTATCAGGCCCGCGACCCCGAAGGCGCGCCGATACTGGATGCCGTCGATGATCGGGGCCGGGGTGTCGGCGGCGAGGGTCATGCGGATCACGCCGTCCTCGCCGATGATGTCGATGCGGCTGGCGGTAATGCGGTCGTGATCCACGGCCGCGACCCGGACCTCGGGCTCCTGCGTGACGATGATCGAGCGCAGGGCCTCCACCGAGGGGCGGCGCGGGCCCTGGGGCGCTGTGTCCTGCGCCTCGGCCGGAACGACGGGAAGGACGGCGAACAGCAGGGCGGCGACGGCGACGGACTTCATGAACTGGAGCTTCCCAACGGCAAGGCTCAGGCCCCGCGCTTCTTCTCGATGGCGTCCCACATCAGGGCCGCCGCATTGATCCCGGTGAAGCGCAGCAGCTGCTGGGCGCCGGTGGGGGAGGTGACGTTGATCTCGGTCAGATAGTCGCCGATCACGTCGATGCCGACGAAGATCAGGCCGCGCGCCTTCAGCTCCGGGCCGATGATGGCGCAGATCTCCAGATCGCGGTCGGTCAGATCGACCGGCGCCGCCGTGCCGCCGACGCGCAGGTTGGAGCGGACCTGACCCTCGGGCGGGACGCGGTTGATGGCGCCGACCGGCTCGCCGTCGATCAGGATGATGCGCTTGTCGCCCTTGGACACGGCGGGGATGAATTTCTGGATCACCAGCGGATCGCGGCTGCCGGTGGCGTGGATTTCGATCAGGGCCTCGAGGTTGGGGTCGCCGGCCTTCAGCTTGACCACGCCCGAACCCGCCGCGCCGTGCAGCGGCTTCAGCACCACGTCGCCGTGCCGCTCGTGGAAATCGACGAGGGCTACGGGATCCGAGCTGATCAGGGTCGGCGGGGTCAGGCCAGGGAAGTGGGTGACCAGCAGCTTCTCGGGGGCGGAGCGCACCTCGGCCGGATCGTTCACGACGAGGGTCTTGGGGTGCACCGTCTCCAGAAGATAGGTGGCGGTGACATAGGCCATGTCGAACGGCGGATCCTGGCGCATCAGGATGACGTCGACGTCCTTGGACAGGTCCAGCTTCACCTCGTCGCCGAACGCCACATGGTCGCCGACCACCTGCTTCAGGGTCACCGGGCGGGCGCGGCAGAACAGGACGCCGTCCTCCAGCGCCAGGGTGCGGAAGTCATAGACCCAGACCGGATAGCCCCGGTCCTGGGCCTCCATGGCCTGCAGCCAGGTGGTGTCCGACTCAATGTTGACCCCTTCGATGGGGTCCATCTGGATCGCGACCTTCAGCATGAGCTGTCCTTCCGGTTGGGCAGCTTGGCTAATGGGTGGCCGCGAGGCTGGGCGCAACCCTTTGGGGCCGGAGCGGGGAAGTGATTGGTGGTTAGTGACTAGTGGGTGGCGGCTGAACCGCCGGTTCCAGGACGACCCCCGGACCGAGGACGCATCGAACCACTCATCACCAACCACCAATCACTAGCTGGGCTCTGCTCCCCACCCGGCGAGCTCGTCAGTTCAGCTGCAGTCGCACCCGGTCCACCGACATGCGGCGGCGGACTTC
>NZ_JAHFPF010000058.1 GCF_023259385.1 Brevundimonas sp.
AGCTGGATGTGCTCAGCCGAGGCGATGGGGAAGGGATCGGCCCCCGGATGGGCGGTGAAGACCGCGCGCACCAGCTCGACCCGCAGGTCGGGGAAGCGGTCACGCAGATGGCTGACACTCATGCGCAGGGCGTCGCCGCGCACCGCGACCTTGCCCTTGTCGGCGCGGGTCAGGGTCAGGCCCTCCGGGGCGATGATGACCCAGCGGTCCGGATTCCACGCATTGGCCTCGGCCACGATCTCGGGCGCCGCGACGCCGTGGCCCGACGGGGCCAGGATGTCGGCATGGGGGATCTCCACCCGCGCCCGGAACGGCCAGCCGGTGGTCGTCACCTCGGCGTGCCTGATGGTCCAGCCGTCCTGCTGCAGGGCCGCGACCTGGGCCTCCAGCCGCGTCTCGATCTGTTGCACCAGATAGAACCACCAGCCGGTCCACACCGCCAGGATCACCCCGGCGATCAGGAGGGGGCCGATGACGCCGCGGCGGGGGTGGCGGTAGGGTTGGTCGCTGGCGGCTGTCATTCAGGATCCGAAAAACACAGTGCGAAGAGTGCGAACAGGACGGAACGTACGAAGCCGCTCCCGGCGCCCATACGATGAAAAAGCGAGTGCGAAGAGTGCAATTCGCAGGCCGCGCCGCGCGGGCCCCGTCGGGCATGTGGACGGGGCCGGCGGCGGTTTCAAGACGACGGCTTGAGGAAGCCGCCGACCAGTTCGACCGCTTCCGCCAGCCCCATGCGCAGCACCTCGGTTCCCGGCGGCAGGCTGGCGAACAGGCGGGTGGGACAGGCGGCGTCCAGCATGACGAAGACGCCCTTGTCATCGGCCCGGCGGATCAGCCGCCCGAAGGCCTGGGCCATGCGGGCGCGGGCCAGGGCGTCGTCATAGGCGCGCCCCTGCGCCGAGCTGCCGCCGAACCGTTCGCGCCGGGCCTTGTGCAGCAGGTCGGGGCGCGGCCAGGGGACCCGGTCGAACGCGAGGATGCGCAGGGACCGCCCGGGCACGTCCACCCCGTCCCGCACCGCGTCGGTGCCCAGCAGGCAGCTGTCCTGCTCGGCCCGGAACACATCGACCAGCGCGCCGACCTCCAGCGGATCGACGTGCTGGGCGTACAGGGGGATGCCCGCTTTCGCGAGGTCCGGTCCCAGCCGCTCATAGACCGCCTTCAGCCGCCGGATGGCGGTGAACAGGCCCACGCCGCCGCCGCCCGCCGCCAGGAACAGTTCGCGCATCGCCGCCGCCGTCTGGCGCGTGTCGTCCTTGATCAGGTCGTTGACGACGATGACCCGGCTGTTCTCGGCGTAATCGAACGGGCTTTCGACCTTCAGCGTCCGCGCCGGTTCGATCAGCCGCGCCGCGCCGCTGCGCATCCGGGCCAGGTCGAACGGGTCCTCGGACATCGGATCGGACAGGGTGGCGCTGGTGATCAGCACTCCGTGCGAGGGCATGACCACGGCGGCCTCCAGCGGCACGGTCGGGTCGATCCAGTGGCGGCGCAGGGCCACGTCGTGGATGCGGCCGAAAGCCGCTTCGGCCGACAGCCAGTCGACGAAGTCGGGGTCCGCCTCGCCGGTGTCGCTGTCCAGCGCCGCCAGCATGGAGCGCCAGCCGGGCAGGGTCATGCGCGCGCGCCGGTCCAGCCCGCGCAGCGCGCCTTCGATACGGGCCCGGGACGAGCCGTCCAGTTCGACCGACTCGTCGTCCAGGATGTCCTCCAGGTGCCGCGACAGGGCCAGCAGGGGCGCCTCGACCGCCGCCAGGGTCCTGGCCGCCTCGCGCGCCGCGTCCAGCACCGGGTCGGTCACGGGACGCAGGGAGCATTCCATGCCGAACTCGATGCCGCCCGGCCCGCCGTTCTCGTTTGTCCGTGCGCGGAGTTGTTCCAGCGCCGCGACCAGGAACCGCTCGATCGGCCCGATCGGATTGACCTCGCCCGAGGCCGGGGCGATCCGTCCCGAGGCCCCTTCGCCCGGCAACTGGGCCGAGGCGTGGATGGCGTCCTGAAGCGCCTTCTGCGCCGCCTCATTGTCCGCGCAAAGGTCGCCCAGCCGCTGTTCCAGCCCGCGTCCGCGCCGCCCGCGCCCCTCCGGTCCCCGGATCCAGCGGCGCAGCTCGGCCGCCTCCTGGCCGGACAGACAGGCGGAGAAGGCGCTGTCGGCGGCGTCGAACAGGTGGTGGCCCTCGTCGAAGACGATGCGCTTCAGCGCCGCCGTCTCGCCGTCCTGCTTCAGCCCCCGCGCCGAGCGTGCGCCGTCGAAGGCGGCCTGGGTCATGACCAGGGCGTGGTTGGCGACGACCAGGTCGGCCCGGCGGCTGGCCCGGATGGTCTTCTCGACGAAACAGGTGCGGTAGTGGGGGCAGGCGGCGTGCACGCACTCGCCGCGCCGGTCGACCAGATTGGCCGCGCTGGCCTGCTGGCCGGCGGGGGTGGCGAACAGGCCGGGCAGCCAGCCGGGATAGTCGCCTCCGGTCATGTCGCCGTCGCGCGTATGCAGGGCCCAGCGTCCGGCCAGCGCCATGCCGATCAGGTCGCCGTTCCCCAGCTGGGCCGCCTGCACCATGTCCTGCAGGTTCAGCAGGCAGAGGTAGTTCTCGCGCCCCTTGCGGACGACGGCCTTCCTCTTGCGTTCGGCCGGGTCGGGCCACAGGGCGGCGCTCTCGCGGTCGATCTGGCGCTGCAGGGCGCGGGTGTAGGTCGAAACCCAGGCCGCGCCCTGATTGCGCTCGGCCCACAGCGAGGCCGGGGCCAGATAGCCCAGGGTCTTGCCGGTGCCGGTGCCGGCCTCGGCCAGCAGCACGCGCGGCCGGCCCTCCTCGTTGCGGGGCGAGAAGGCGTAGGCGGCCTCGGCCGCATAGTCGGACTGGGTCGGTCGGGTCTCGTCCAGCCCCGAGGCGTGCAGCAGCTTCTCCAGCCGGATGCGGGCGCTCTCGGAATCGACGGGGGCCGAGCCCGCCTCGCCGCGCGGCGCCTCGTCCTCCCACTCGGCCAGCCGGGACCAGACATCGAGGCCGCTGCCGCGATACTGCCGCGCCCTCAGCGGCTGATGTTGCAGGGCCCCCGCCACCCGCCACGACCAACTCCAGCCCGCCCGGGCCAGGGTCTCGTTCAGGGTGAAGGCGTCCTCGCGGTGCGGATAGGCCGGATCGGCCAGCTCCTTCAGCAGGCCCAGGGCCGCCTCGCGCAGGGCCCCGGCCTGGGCCTCCGCCCCCTTGGGCTCGCTCTGTCCCATGGCCAGGGCAAGTCCGCTCGGCGACGGGGCGCAGAACCGCGCCGGCCGCACGAAGGCGAACAGCTCCAGCACGTCCAGCAGGTCTTCCGACCGCGACGGCGGCGCGAGGCCCAGCCGCCGCGCCGTCAGGCTGGCGTGGGCGACCATCACGGGGCCGGTGGTGAAGACGCCCTCGGCGGCCCCGCGCCCGATCTTGCGCGCGCCCTCGTCGTCGCACATCGCCCCCGCCCCCGGCGGCACGGCCAGGGCGGCGGGCAGGGCCAGCCACGGCTCGTCGCCGGTCAGGGCGCTGGAGGAGGTGAGGGAGTCGGTGGACACGGTCCCTAGATAGTCGACAAGCAGATGAAACGGAACGGGAACATGCTATATCCCCTCCGTGACGTCCGCCGCCGTTCCCGCAACGCTTCCGCCGCTTTTCGCCGACTGGTTCGCGTCGCGCGGCTGGGCGCCGCGTCGGCATCAGCTGGAGATGATCGCGGCGGCCGAGGCCGGGTCGCACGCCATGCTGGTCGCCCCGACCGGCGGGGGCAAGACGCTGGCGGGCTTCCTGCCGTCCATGATCGACCTGGCCGAGCGTGGGCCGAGGCCGGCGACCGGGCCGGGCAGCGGGGTGCACACCCTGTACCTGTCGCCGCTGAAGGCCCTGACCACCGACGTCGAGCGCAACCTGATGACGCCCATCCGCGAGATCGGGCTGAACATCCACGTCGAGAGCCGCACCGGCGACACCAAACAGAGCAAGCGCCAGCGCCAGCGCGACTTCCCGCCCGACATCCTGCTGACCACGCCCGAGCAGCTGGCCCTGTTCTGCGCCTGGGACGGCGCGCGCAGCTATTTCGCCGACCTGAAATGCGTGGTGCTGGACGAGGTGCACGCGATCTGGAGCGGCAAGCGCGGGGACCTGCTGTCGCTGGGGCTGGGCCGGCTGCAGAAGTTCGCGCCGGAGATGCGGCGGGTGGCCCTCTCGGCGACGGTGGATGATCCGGAGATGATCGCGGGCTGGCTCAAGCCCTCCTCCGAAGCCCCCGTGACCATCGTTCGCGGCGATCCCGGCGCGCCGCCGGTGATCGACGTGCTGATCTCCGAGGGTCATGTGCCGTGGGCCGGGCACACGGGGGTCCATGCGATGCCCGAGGTCTATGACGCCCTGCGCCGGGCGGGGATGACCCTGATCTTCGTCAACACCCGCTGGCAGGCCGAGTTCGTGTTCCAGCAGTTGTGGGCCCTCAACGAGGACAGCCTGCCCATCGCCCTGCACCACGGCTCGCTGGCCGCCGAGCAGAGGCGCAAGGTCGAGGCGGCGATGGCGCGCGGCGACCTCAGGGCCGTGGTCTGCACCTCGACGCTGGACCTCGGCATCGACTGGGGCGACGTGGACCTGGTCATCCAGCTGGCCGCGCCCAAGGGGGCCAGCCGGCTGGTGCAGCGCATCGGCCGGGCCAACCACAGGCTGGACGAGCCCAGCCGCGCCCTGATGGTCCCCGCCAGCCGGTTTGAGATGCTGGAATGCCAGGCCGCGCGCGAGGCGGTGGCCGAGAACGCCTTCGACTGGGAGCCGGTGCATACCGGCACCCTCGACACCCTGGCCCAGCACATCATGGGCTGCGCCTGCTCCGAACCCTTCGTCATGGACGATCTGTATACGGAGGTTTCCGCCTGCGGCCCCTATCGCGGCCTGACCTATTCGCAGTTCGAGGAGGTGGTCGATCTGGTCGCCACCGGCGGATACGCGCTGCGCACCTATGAACGGTTCGCCCGCATCGTCCGCACCCACGAGGGGAAGTGGACGGTCCGCAACGCCGCGCTGGCCCAGAACCACCGCATGAACGTCGGAGCCATCGTCTCGGCCGCCAACCTGAACATCCGCGTCGCCAGCCGGCGGGGCCGGCAGCTGATGGGCGGCCGCAAGATCGGCGAGGCGGAGGAGTGGTATTTCGAGCAGATGTCGCCCGGCGACACCTTCCTGTTCGCCGGTCAGGTCTGGGCCTTCCAGGGCATCGCCGGGACGGACGCCCTGGTCACCTCCGCCGTCGACAAGGACCCGAAGATCCCGTCCTACGGCGGCTCCAAATTCCCGCTGGGCACCTCCCTGGCCGAGCGGGTGCGCGACATGGTGCAGGACCGCGACCACTGGCGCGTCCTGCCGCCGGACGTGCAGGAATGGCTGGAGCTGCAGGCGGTCCATTCGCGCATTCCCAAGGCGGGCGAACTGCTGATCGAGACCTTCCCGCGCGGCAACCGCCATTTCCTGATCGCCTATCCGTTCGAGGGACGGCTGGCGCACACGACCCTGGCCATGCTGCTGACCAAGCGGCTGGACCGGCTGGACGTGGGGCCGCTGGGCTTCGTGGTCACCGACTATTCTCTGGCCATCTGGTCGATCCGGCCGATGGACGCGCTCGATTTCGACGCCCTGTTCGAGCCCGACATGCTGGGCGACGACCTGGAGGCCTGGCTGGAGGAAAGCTTCATGATGAAGCGCAGCTTCCGCAACTGCGCCCTCATCTCGGGCCTGATCGAGCGGCGCCAGCCGGGGGCCGAGAAGACCGGGCGGCAGGTGACCTTCTCGACCGACCTGATCTACGACGTGCTGCGCCGCCACCAGCCCGACCATCTGCTGCTGCGCACCGCCCGGGCCGACGCCGCCTCGGGCCTGCTGGACGTGGCCCGGTTGGGCCAGCTCCTGAGCCGCATCCACGGCCATATCGCGCACCAGCGGCTGGATCGTCCGTCGCCCTTCTGCATCCCCGTGCTGGTCCAGATCGGGCGCGAGCGGGTCGGCGGCGGCGCGGCCGAGATCATCCTGTCCGAACGGGGGCTCGATTTCGCCGAGGAGACCCTGATCGCCGAGGTCATGGCCCCCGCGCCGGAGGGCGTGGCGTGAACGCCGCCCTGCGCGAAACCCTGTCCCCCTTCCGCCACCCCTGCGGCGGGCTGAAGGTGCGCATCGCCGGCGAGGCCTGCCTGCTGCGCTGTTCGGGCGCGCTGTGGGTGGTCGAGCATCGCACCCTGATCGCCTCCGACCTCCACCTCGAGAAGGGCTCGGCCTTCGCGGTGCGCGGCCAGATGCTGCCGCCCTACGACAGCCCCGCTACCCTGGCCAAGCTGGAGTCCGAGATCGAGGCCCTGGGTCCGGCCCGCGTCGTCCTGCTGGGCGACAGCTTCCACGACGCCAAGGCGGTCAATCGTCTGTCTACGGATGATCGCGACCGGCTGGTCCGGCTGGCCGTCGGGCGCGACTGGATCTGGCTGGAGGGCAACCACGATCTGGTGGCGCTGGCGGGCGCGCTGGACGCCCTGCCGGGCCGGGTCGTGACCACGACGGATCTCGGCGCCCTCCGCCTGATCCACGAGCCCCAGCCGGGCGAACAGCCGGGCGAGATCGCCGGCCACCTCCACCCCGCCGCCCGCGTCGCCGCCTATGGCCGGGGCGTGCGCCGCCCCTGCTTCGTCACTGATGGGCAAAGGCTGGTCATGCCCGCCTTCGGTGCCTTCACCGGCGGTCTGGATGTCAGGGACGTGGCGGTGGCGGGTCTGTTCAGGGAGCCGCCGATGGTCGCGGCGCTAGGGCGGGACAGGGTGCATGCGCTGGCGTGGGACAGCCTCCGCTAATAGGTTGAGGTCATGACCAGACTGTCCGTGATCGCCGCCCTTCTGCTCACTGCCTGCACGCCGACAGCGGTCCAGGTGCAAGGTGACGCCGCCATCCTACCCGGCAGCGCGGCGAAGCAGATGCTCGTGCAGTGCTCTCGTGAGGCGCCCGAGCCAGGCGAGGGTACGTGGGTCCCCGATTGGTCGGACATCGCGGCGCTGGAGGCCGCCTTGCCCGAAGCACTGGCCGGCCGCAGCGAGACCGGAGCGTTCGGCCACCGAAAGCCTCCGGAGGGGTGGAGCCGGCACTACGTGGGCCTGGTCCGGGACGGCCGCCGTTTCGTCTACGGCAGCTTCTTCCCCACCGGATCCGGGGTCGAATCGTCGCCTGACGAGGTCGTGAGAATCTGCGACGGCGGCCCCGCCTTCTTTGGGGTCGAGTTCGATGTCGGCGCCCGGCGCTTCACTCACCTCGCCTTCAACGGCATGGCCTGACAGGTCCGCGCCGATGCGGAGCCGGGCTGGGTCCGCTGTTGCCGGTCACAGTAGCCGGCAGTGGGGCAGGCCGTCAGGCGGGGAGCCGGGCAGGACGATCTTCGGGCAGCAGGGCGTTGGAGGCCGTCTCGATCTGCTCTTCCAGCTGCGCCATGAACTCGGCCCGCTTCAGGCCGGCAGGGATGACGGGCAGGAACTCGTAGATCACCACGCCCGGATAGCGGCGGAAGCCGTGGGCGGGCCAGTGGACGCCTGAGTTGGTGGCGATGGGGGTGCAGGGCGCATCCAGGTCGCGGTACAGGGCCGCGATGCCGGGCTTGTAGTCGGGGGCGGCGCCGACCTCGGCGCGGGTGCCCTCCGGGAAGATCAGGATCTGTCGGCCCTCGGCGAAGCGGGCGCGGGCCTGTTTGACCATGTCCTTCAGCGCCTTGGCGTGGGCCGAACGGTCGACGGCGATCATCTTCGTCTTCCAGGCGAACCAGCCGAAGAAGGGCAGGGGCATCAGCTCCTTCTTCATGATGAAGCAGTTGTCCGGCAGCACGGCGAAGGGCGCGATGACGTCCAGCATGCTCTGGTGCTTGCCGGCCAGCAGGGCGGCGCCGGCCGGGCGGTGCTCCAGTCCGTGGAACTCCACCTTCACCCCGGCGATCCAGCGCAGGCCGAACAGGACGAATTTCGACCACCCCCGGATCACCCACATGGCCGGGCGGTAGGGCAGCAGAAGCATCGGCGACAGGCCGACGGCGAACAGGGCCATCGACAGATACAGCCAGACGACGAAGACGAGCGAACGCAGGGTGGTCACGATCAGGCGGCCTTTTCTTGCGGCGCGGCCCCGGTCGATGCGTCGGCGGCCGGGCGGCCTTCGCCGGTGATCTTGCCCACGGCGACGCGGCCCAGGGCGGCGAGGTATTTCATATATTCCAGCGTCATGCGCCGGGCGGTCACCGCCGCCCGCCACCAGCGCGAATTGTCCAGCGACGGCGTCTCGACCGCATAGGCGGTCAACTGGACCCCCGGGGCGGCGGCGCGGATCTCGGTCAGGGCGCGGGCCATGTGGTAGTCCGAGGTCACCACGATCAGGCTGTCATAGCCCTTGGCGTCGGCCCAGGCGGCGATCTCCTGGGCGTTGCCGACGGTGTCCTCCGCCTCGAAGCCCAGATCGACGCAGCAGTTGAACAGGCGGTTCGAACCCGGGGTCAGGGCGCGCAGTTCCTGGCGGCGGACCTCGCGGTTGACGCCCGAGATCAGGACCCGGCGGCCCTTGTCCTGCTCCAGCAGGCGAATGGCGGCGTTGACCCGTTCGGCCGACGGGCCGGTCAGGGCCACGATGGCGTCGGCGCGCTCAGGCTCGGGCGCGGGCGTATAGCCGCGCACGCGTTCGGCGAACACGAACAGGCCGATCAGCCAGATCAACGCCAGAATGGCGATGAAAGTCAGAAACTTCATGCCCTTAGCCTACCCGCGGAGCCGCAGTCGCGCCAGCGCGGTGAAGCGCGCCGCGACAAGCGCCACCGTAGCCGCCAACAGGGGACATGGCGAGAGGATCAGCACGTCGGTCCAGGCCACCGGCAGGGCGGGCGACAGGCCTTCGCTGCCGCCCAGCAGCCGCAGGGCCGAGGCCGCTCCCATGGCCGCCAGCGCCCCCGCCGCGCCCGCGCCCGCCGCCAGCAGGCCGTAGCGGCGCTGGTACAGGCCCGCGATGCGTTCGTCCGAGGCGCCGTTCAGGCTCAGGGTCTCGATCACCGCCGCCTGGGCCGCCATTCCGGCGCGGGTCGCATAGGCCACCGCCGCGCCCGCCGCGCCCGCCGTCAGCAGGAAGGCCAGGGCCGCCAGCACGGTGATCAGGCCCGCCGACCGCTCCGCCTCGCCGCGCCACAGGCTGTGATCGTCGACCGTGGCGTCCACCCCCGCCTGGGCCAGGGCGCGGCTCAGGCTGACGGCGCTGGCCGGAGCGTCGCGGTCCAGCCGGACGGTGACCAGATAGGGCAGGGGCAGGTCGGGCAGGACGGCGTCGCCGATCCAGGGCCGCAGCAGGGCCTCGGCGGTCTTGCGGTCCATGGCCTCGGCCTCCTCGACGCCCGTGACCCCCGCTAGGGTCTCGGCGGCGCGGGCGGCGGCGGCGTCGCCGGTCTCGCCCACGCGCGGACGGACCTGCACCGTCGCCTCGGCCCGCAGAGCCCGGGCCCAGCCGTGCGCCGCCCGATCCGCGGCCAGGGCCCCCACGGCGGACAGGCAGGCCAGGAAGCACAGCACGGCGATCACCGCGGCCAGCCAGGGCTCTCCGCCCGTGTCGCGGGGCAGGATGGGCGTGCGTCGGGGGAACCAGCGGTCGATCATGCGGCGCCTCCGGTCAGCCGGCCGCCGTCCAGCGTCAATACCGTCGCCCCGGACCGCGCGGCCAGCTCGGCGTCATGGCTGGCGATCAGGACGGTGGTCCCCAGCCGGTTCATAGACTGGAACAGCTTCAGCAGCCGCCCGGCCATGACGGCGTCGACATTGCCGGTCGGCTCGTCGGCCACGATCAGCTCCGGCCCCGTCACCACGGCGCGGGCGATGGCCAGGCGCTGCTTCTCCCCGCCCGACAGGGCCGGGGGCCGCGCGTCCAGCTTCTCGCCCAGCCCGACCCATTCCAGCATCTCGTGGACATTGTCGGCGTAGTCGGCGGTCTTCGCCCCCGCCAGCCGCAGCGGCAGGGCCACATTCTCCCAGGCGCTGAGGTGGTCCAGCAGGCGGAAGTCCTGGAAGATCACGCCCATCCGGCGACGGAAGGCGGGCAGGTCCGCGCGCCGCGCCGTCCCCGCCTCCTCGCCGAACAGCTCGAGCGACCCGGACTGTGGCTGTTCGGCCAGCGTCAGCAGCTTCAACAGCGTCGTCTTTCCCGCGCCCGACGGCCCGGTAAGGAAGTGGAAAGAGCCGGCAGGCAAAGTCAGGTTAACGTCCCGCAGCACGCCGGGCGTCTCCACGTAGCCGAAACCCACCCCGCGAAGGCGGACGGTGGCGGGCGACGAGGCGGCATCGGCGGCGCGACGGGGCTGGACGGACATCGAATTCTGGATCGGGACGCGGCTGGGCCGCGACGGGAGGGGGCGAAGAGCCTCGCAGTCGGCGCACATGATACTGACCTGCCCGTCCTGCGCCACCAGCTATTTCACCCCGGACGATGCGATCGGGGCGAACGGCCGCACCGTGCGCTGCAAGACCTGCAAACACACCTGGCGCGCCACCCTGGACGAGCCGCTGGAACTGTCCGCGGCCATGCCTGAGGAGCCGTCCAGCTTCGCCCGCCACGACGACTCCACCGCCGAATCACTGGCCGAGACCCCGGCCCCCGAACTGCCCAAGGCCTTTCGCGCCCGCGCCGAACAGCAGCGCCGCCTGCGCCGCGCCGCCACCCACGGGGTGGTCTGGGCGGGCGTGGCCTCCGGCTTCGCCGCCCTGCTGGGCGCCGCCTGGCTGTTCCGGGTCGATGTGGTCGAGATGGCTCCGCGCACGGCGGCGGCCTACGCCGCCGTCGGCCTGACCGTGAACCCCACCGGGCTGGACTTCGAAGCCGTCACGGCCCGCCCCCTGCCCAATGATCCGGGCAAGGTCCTGGTCTCCGGCGCCCTGCGGAACGTGCGGGACAACGAGCGGATCGCCCCGCCGGTCCGCGTCGCCCTGCTGGACGCCCACGGCGCGGAGATCGGCTACGCCATCGTCGATATCGACGCCGCGCCGGTTCTGCCCGGCAAGGTGCAGGGCTTCGCCGCCGTCATCCCCGACCCGGGCGCGCGTGGCCAGGGCATCGACGTCGACTTCGTGCTGGAGCCCGCGCCCAGGGCCGCCCCGGCCCATGTGGAGGCGGCGCCCGCGCCCGCCCATCCGCCTCTCCGGCCGCCCCCTCCCGCCGCGCCCGCGTCCGCGCACGGTCCGGCGGCGCACACGATTCCGGTCTCCGCCGATGTCGGCCTGCGTCCGGCCCTGACGCCCGGGGCGACGGTCCCGCTGGACATGCGTCCGGTCGACGCCGTGCCGCTGGCGATGGAAGACCGCGCGCCCCCTCTCGACTCGCACGCCCCGAGGGCGGTATCGGCGGGACATGGCTGACACCACACCGATGACGCCCACCGTGCTGCTCCCCGAGGCGGAGGTGCAGCGCATCGTCGCCGACCTCGCCACGCAGATCGCCCCCGTCATCGACGACGAGACCGTCGCCGCCGTCCTGCTGACCGGCGGGCTGTGGTTCGCCGCCGACCTGACCCGCGCCCTGTCGCGGCTGGGTCGCAACGTCCGCTTCGACGCCCTGTGGCTGGCCTCCTACGGCGATGAGCAGTCCAGCCGGGGTCGGATCGACGTCTATGCCGACTTCCAGCGTTCCATCGAGGGCCGCCGCGTCCTCATCGTCGACGACGTCTTCGATACGGGCCTGTCTCTGGCCGAGGCGGTTCGCATCGCGAAGGCGAAGGGGGCGTCGGAAGTCCTTACCGTCGTCTTCGCCAAGAAGCCCTGGCCTCTGCCCCGCGCCCCCGAGCCCGACTTCGTAGGCTGGGAGGCGCCGAACCGGTTCCTGGTCGGATACGGGCTGGATCACGCTGGGGCGCTGCGAGGGCTGCCGGATGTGTGCGCGCTGGACTGAAGGCAGGTAGGCAGTAGGCAGATAGGCAGTAGGGCCGGGGTATCAGGTCTGGGCTCGAAATCCCTACTGCCTATGCCTACCTGCCTACTGCCCTCTTCAAAGCCATTCCGCCTTCGGCTCGCGCGCCCACATTTCGTCGTAGCTCGGACGCGGCCTTACGACTGCCCAGCGCTCGCCGTCCACCAGCACCTCCGCCACCAGCGGCCGCGAGTTGTACTCGCTCGACAGCACCGCCCCATAGGCGCCCGCGCTGAGGAAGGCGACCAGGTCGCCCGCCTGCAGCGGCGCCAACTGGCGGTCCCGGGCGAAGATGTCCGTCGACTCGCAGATCGGTCCCACGAGGTCATAAAGCCCCGCCTCGCCCTCGCGCGGCGTCACCGGCACCAGATCGTGGAAGGCGTCGTACAGCGCGGGCCGCATCAGGTCGTTCATCCCGGCGTCCAGCACCAGGAAGCGGCGCCCATCCGCGCGCTCATTGACCTGGATCACCCGGCTGACCAGCACGCCCGCGTTGGCGGCCAGCAGGCGGCCGGGCTCGAAAGCCGCCTCGACCTCCAGCCCGTCCAGCACGCGGGCGCACATGGCCGCATAGTCGGCGATGGACGGCAGATCCGTCTGGCCGTGATAGGGCACGCCCAGCCCGCCGCCGAGATCCAGCCGCGTCACGGCGCAGCCCCGGGCGCGCAGCGTCTCCACCACGCCGCGGATGGTGCGGAAGGCCGCCTCCATCGGGGCCAGGTCGGTGATCTGGCTGCCGATATGGCAGGCCAGGCCGACCGGCGTCACATGGGCCGAGGCGGTGGCGCGGACATAGAGGGCGATGGCCTCCTCGACCGGCACGCCGAACTTGTCCGTCGCCCCGCCGGTGGTGATCTTGGCGTGGCCGCCCGCGCCGATGTTCGGATTGACCCGCACGGCGATGGCGGGCGCGGCGTCCTTCGCCGCCGCGACTGCGATCAGCCGGTCCAGCTCGGCGCCGCTCTCGACATTGATCTGGCGTACGCCGGTCTCGATGGCGAAGGCCAGTTCGGCGTCGGTCTTGCCCACGCCCGAGAAGATGATCCGGTCCGCCGGAATGCCCGCCGCAAGCGCGCGGCGGATCTCGCCCTCCGACACCGTGTCGGCGCCGCAACCCAGCTTCGCCAGCGTCGCCAGCACCGACAGGTTGGAATTGGCCTTCACCGCGAAGGCGATCAGGGCCCCATCCTTGCTGGAACCGCCCAGCGCATCGCGATGCGCGTCCACCGCCTGGCGCAGCAGATTGTAGTGCCGGGTGAGGGTGGCGGTCGAATAGACATAGACCGGGGTGCCGACGGCTTCGGCGATCTCGGACAGGGGCGCGCCTTCGGCGTGCAGCGCGCCGTCGATCAGGTCGAAATGGTTCAATTCGCTATCCGGGGAGGATCAGCGCGGGCTGTTGCCGGCGCCGTCGAAGGGGGTCGATCCGGGGCCGCCGTCGATCGGCAGCTCGCGGTTAGGGCGGTTGACCGTGGCGGGCTCCGGCAGGCCGGGCGCGCGGCCGCTGCGTTCGCTACGCTCGGTCTTCTTGGCGGGCGGGGCGTCCAGATCGGCCATGCGGCCGCAGGCCGAGGCGGAGACCGCGATCAGGGCGGCGACGCCCGCGAGAACCAGCTTTTTCATGAAATCCCCTAGAGACGCATCTTCCATTCGGCGACCCGCGTCCGGACCTGATCCGGCGCGGTTCCCCCGAAGCTTTGGCGGCTGGCGCAGGAGGCCTCAGGCGAGAGCACCTTGTACACCCCTTCCGTCACGCCGGGATGCAGCTTCTGCAATTCTTCCAGCGGCAGTTGCGACAGGCCCACGCCCAGGGTCTCGGCCCGCTTCACCGCCGCGCCGGTGACGTGGTGCGCCTGGCGGAACGGCAGGTTCAGCTCGCGCACCAGCCAGTCGGCCAGGTCTGTCGCGGTCGAGAAGCCGGCGCCGGCCGCCGCGGCCATCCGCTCCGTGTTCGGAATCAGGGCCGCGACCATGGCCGTCATGGCGCCCAGCGCCAGGTCCAGGGCGTCGAAGGCCTCGAACACAGGCGGCTTGTCCTCCTGCATGTCCTTCGAATAGGCCAGCGGCAGGCCCTTCATCACCGTCGACAGGGCCACGAACGAGCCGATGATCCGCCCCGTCTTGGCGCGCACCAGTTCGGCGGCGTCCGGATTACGCTTCTGCGGCATGATCGACGAGCCGGTGGTCAGGTCGTCGGGCAGGCTGGCGAAACCGAACATCGGCGTCATCCAGATCACGATCTCCTCGGCCAGCCGCGACAGGTGTCCGGCGGTGATCGAGGCGGCGGCCAGGCTTTCCAGCGCGAAGTCGCGGTCCGACACGGCGTCCAGCGAATTGGCCATGGGCCGGTCGAAGCCCAGTGCCGAGGCGGTCATGTGCCGGTCGATGGGGAAGGGCGACCCCGCCAGGGCCGCGGCGCCCAGCGGGTTCTCGTTCATGCGCGCGCGAGCGTCGGCGAAGCGCCAGGCGTCGCGGCCGAACATCTCGACATAGGCCATCAGGTGATGGCCCAGGGTCACCGGCTGGGCGGTCTGCAGATGGGTGAAGCCGGGCATCAGGTCGCCGGCGTGCTGTTCGGCCCGGGCCAGCAGGGCCTTCTGCAGGCCCTTCAGCTGCACCACCTGCCGGTCGCAGGCGTCGCGCACCCACAGGCGGAAGTCCGTCGCCACCTGGTCGTTGCGGCTGCGCGCGGTGTGCAGCCGGCCCGAGGGTTCGCCGATCAGCTCGGCCAGCCGGGCCTCCACATTCATGTGGATGTCCTCGAACTGGTCGCGGAACGGGAAGCTGCCGTCGCGGATCTCGCCCTCGATGGCGTCCAGCCCGCCCAGGATGGCGTCGGCGTCCGCCTGCTGAATGATTCCCTGCGCCGCCAGCATGCGGCAATGTGCGCGCGACCCGGCCAGGTCCTGGGCCCACAAACGCTGGTCCACGCCGATGGAGACGTTGATCGCCTGCATGATTTCGGCGGGTTTCGCCGAGAAGCGGCCGCCCCACATGTCTTGACCTTTCGCGCCCTGAGGGGCTTTG
>NZ_JAHFPF010000307.1:0-1270 GCF_023259385.1 Brevundimonas sp.
AACTCCGGGATCTTGTCCGGGGTGCCGATCTCCTTGAGCATGTTCAGCGCCTCTTCGTTGGCGCCGCCGTGCGACGGGCCCCACAGGCAGGCGATGCCGGCGGCGATACAGGCGAACGGATTGGCGCCCGACGAGCCGGCCAGACGGACGGTCGAGGTCGAGGCGTTCTGCTCGTGGTCGGCGTGCAGGGTGAAGATGCGGTCCATGGCGCGAACCAGGCGCGGATCGACGTGATAGTCCTCGGCCGGAACGGCGAAGCACATGCGCAGGAAGTTCTCGGCGTACGACAGGTCGTTGCGCGGCGAGATGAAGGGCTGGCCGACGTGGTACTTGTACGCGCGGGCCGCGATGGTCGGCATCTTGGCGATCAGGCGGATGGCCGAGATATTGCGCTGCACCGGATCATGGATGTCCAGGCTGTCGTGGTAGAAGGCTGACAGGGCGCCGACGGTGCCGACCATGATCGCCATCGGGTGGGCGTCGCGGCGGAAGCCTTCGAAGAAGCGGTCGAACTGGGCATGCAGCATGGTGTGCATGGTGATGTTGCGCTCGAAGGCCTCGTATTCCGCGGCCGTCGGCAGTTCGCCGTGCAGCAGCAGGTGGCAGACCTCGATGAAGTTCGACTGCGAGGCCAGCTGGTCGATCGGATAGCCGCGGTGCAGCAGCACGCCGGCGTCGCCGTCGATGAAGGTCAGGGCCGACTCGCAGGCCGCGGTCGAGGTGAAGCCCGGGTCGTAGGTGAAGGCGTCCGTGCCCGCATAGAGCTTGCGGATGTCGATGACGTCGGGGCCGGTCGAACCCGACAGCACCGGCAGATCCACGGTCTTGCCAGCGTAGTTGAGGGTCGCCGTCCCGGCGGGTTTGGCTTGTTCGGTCATTTCAGCCCCTTGTCAGCGGCAGCCTCGCGCGGGGAGGCGGCGGGCCGCGTTTTGTTTGTAAACGTCACTTAGTCTGTTGCAGCGCATCATCCAAGCGCCCGAGGCTTTCTTCGCGTCCCAGAGCCCCCAACGTTTTCGCGATGTCGGGCGATGCGGCCCCGCCGGTCAGGGCCGCGCGCGTGGCCGGACCGATTTTTCCGAAGCCCACGGCCTCTTCCTCGGCGAAGGCCTTCAACTCGGCCTCGAGGGCGAAAACGTCCCAGCTTCCGAACAGCTTCAGCCGGTCGCGCAGGCGTCCGATGCGCTCGCCGGACTCGCCGGACAGCAGGCCTTGGCCCTTTTCGTCGATGGCGAGGGGGCGGGTCTTCAGCACGAAGGCGGTCTGGTCGGCC
>NZ_JAHFPF010000307.1:1280-3752 GCF_023259385.1 Brevundimonas sp.
GGTCCTTCACGAAGGGCATGGCGCGCAGCAGGCGGACATCGTCGTCAGGGCCGAGCGTGTGGCCGCGCGACAGGTGGACGTCCAGGGTCAGCTTGGCCAGCCGGTCGTCCTGGGCGAGCCGGATCCAGTGGCTGTTGACGTGGGCCAGCTTGTCGAAGTCCAACCGCGCAGGCGCCTTGCCGACGCCGCCCAGGTCGAACCAGGCCTGGGCCTGTTCATCGGAGAACAGCTCGTCGTCGCCGTGGGCCCAGCCGAGGCGGGCCAGGTAGTTGCGCATGGCCTCGGGCAGATAGCCCATCTCGGCGTATTCGTGCACCGCCTGGGCCCCATGCCGCTTGCTGAGCTTGGCGCCGTCCGGGCCGTGGATCAGGGGGATGTGGGCGAAGGTCGGCCGGGTCCAGCCCAGGGCGTCATAGATCAACGATTGACGAGCGGCGTTGTTGAGGTGGTCGTCGCCGCGGATGACGTGGGTCACGCCCATGTCGTGGTCATCGACCACGACGGCGAGATTGTAGGTCGGGGCGCCGTCCGACCGCAGGATGACCAGATCGTCTAGCGATGCTGTCTCCCAGCGCACCGAACCCTGCACCGCGTCGTCCACGACGACGGGCGCGTCCGCCGGGCGGCGGAAGCGGACGGTGTGCGGCTTCAACAGGTCATCGACCGTGGGCGTCCGGTCGCGCCACGGCGACTCGAAGGGGCGGCCCTCGGCCTTGGCCTGGTCACGCAGGGCGCCGGTCTCTTCGGCGGTCAGGAAATCCCGGTAGGCGTGGCCGGTCTCCAGCAGGATGTTGGCGACCTCGCGGTGACGGTCGGCGCGCGCGAACTGAAACACCGGCTCCTCGTCGGCGAACAGCTCCAGCCAGGCCATGCCGTCGAAAATGGCCTTCACGGCCTCGTCGGTCGAGCGCTCGCGGTCAGTGTCCTCGACGCGCACGAGAAACTTCCCGTTGTGTCGCCGTGCATACAAATAGTTGAAAAGCGCCGTCCGGGCGCCCCCTATGTGCAGGAAGCCGGTGGGCGAGGGGGCGAAGCGGGTGACCACTTCGGAAGTCGGGGCGGAAGAGGAGGTCATTTCAGGTCGGTCCGATCGGGCCGCCCTTATACCCCCGCCTGCCGCAAAGCCTAGCGCCCGGGTGAGGATCGCGGGTTTCCTGCGCGCCCAGATCAAGGCGCAGACCCTGCGCTGGCGACTGTGGACGCCGGTGGCGTTCGGCGCGGGCTGCGCGACCTATTTCGCCTTCAAGGCCGAGCCGCCGCTGTGGCCGCTTCTGGCCTTCGCGGGTCTGGCTTCGCTGGCTTGGCTCATGGGGCGGCGGCTGCATGCGGCGCGGGTGGTCAGCCTGTGCCTGCTGATGCTGGCCTGTTTCGCCCTCGGACTGGCGGCCGCCAAGCTGCGCACCGACGCCGTCAGCGCGCCCATAGCGCCCGCCATGGACGGGCCGACGGTGATCGAGGGCTGGGTGGTGGATGTCGACAGCCCCGGTGCGGCGGGCCCGCGCATCATCGTCGCCCCGGTGCGCATCCGTGGGCTTGAGCCGGAGCAGACGCCCGTGCGCATCCGCGCGACGGTGAAGGGCGTGGCGCCCGAGCCCGGCGAGGCCGTGCGCCTGTTCGCCATCCTCAATCCGCCGCCCGCGCCCGCCAGCCCCGGGGCCTATGATTTCGGCCGCACGGCCTTCTTCCAGCGGATCGGCGGGGTGGCGTTCGCGCTCGGCGAGACGCGGACGGCGGTCCTGTCCGAGGCCCCGTGGCGGCTGCGCCTGGTGATGTGGGTCAACGCCATGCGCTTCGACCTGGCCCAGCGGCTCGTGGCCCGGCAGGGCGAGCGCGCGGGCGGGGTGGCGGCGGCCATGACCACGGGCCACGAGGCCTGGCTGGATCCCGCCGAAGTCGACGTCATGCGCGATTCCGGGCTGGCGCACATCCTGTCGATCTCGGGCCTGCACATGGCGGTGGTGGGCGGCTTCGCCTTCTTTCTGGTGCGGCTGCTGATCGCGGCCTGGCCGTGGCTGGCGCTGCGCGTGCCGGGCAAGAAGGCGGCGGCCGTCGCGGGCTTGCTGGCGGTCGGGACCTATCTGGTGGTGTCCGGCGCGCCGCCGCCGGCGGAGCGGGCCGCGGTGACCGCCTCCATCGCCTTCCTGGCGGTCCTGCTGGACCGGCAGGCGATCACCATGCACGCGCTGGCGGTGGCGGCCCTGGTGGTCCTGCTGCTCCAGCCCGAGGCCATCGTCACGCCCGGCTTCCAGATGTCCTTCGCGGCCACGGCGGCGCTGGTCGCCCTCGTGGAGGCCTGGCCGCACCGTCCCAGGGAGATATCGACGCCATGGCCGATCCTGATGGTGCAGCGGACGGGCGCCTGGGTCGGGGCGGCGGTGCTGGCCAGTCTGGTGGCGGGCGCGGCGACGGGACCGTTCGCCATGCAGCATTTCAACCGCTCGGCCATGTACGGGCTGGCGGCCAATCTGGCGA
>NZ_JAHFPF010000059.1 GCF_023259385.1 Brevundimonas sp.
CACTGGGCCGCGGCGTCGTCGGCGACCGCCGAGAGAGCCAGAAAGCCCGCCGCAGCCGGCAGCCAGGTCATGATCCGCACCCCCATGGGCCGACCTCCAGATGAGTTTTCGCGCGATCCGCAAAGCACGCGGACCGTTCCAAACTGCATCAGACGCCAAAAGCCTTGCGTTTCCGTTGCCTTCGCGGCCCGCCCCTTGCGGCATTCCGTCCGGAGACGAATGTCGTGTTTCACCCTGATACGCAGCTGCTGATCGATCACTGGACCGGCCTGGCCCGCGCGGCGGACGTCCGCGGCGGGATTCCGGCGCGCGCCGGGCTGTATCCCGAGGCTCTCGGCCGCTGCCTGCCCCGCGCCTTCGTGGCCGACTGGCAGGACGGTCAGGCCATGCTGCGCCTCGCCGGGACGGCGCTGGAGCTGTTCTATCGCCGCCCGCTGGCGGGAGACTCGCTAGCCGCACTGTGGCGGCCCGCCTCGAACGACCTGATCGAGGCCGCCCTGGCCCAGTCCGTCCGTGAAGCCCGCCCCGTGGTCGTCGTCGGCCTCGCGCCCGGCGATCCCGCCGTTCCGGTCGAGATGGTGGTCGCTCCCCTGCGCGGCCCTACCGGGCGGCCGGACCAGCTGCTCGGCCTGTTCGCGCCCGCCGTCGCCCTGACGCCGCTCGCCAAGGGAGCCGCTCTGCTGACCGCCCGCGTCGCGGTCGCCGCTGGAGAGCCCGGCCGTCCCCCGCTAAGCCTCGCCGCCGTTCAGGGCCGCCGCATCGCCTGATCAGGCGCCGACCTCGGTCAGGTCGCGCACATAACGCTTCCAGTTCTGGACATAGTGGGCGGCCGAAACCCTCAGCGCCTCGATCTGGCCGGGCTCCAGCTCGCGCACGACCTTGCCCGGCTGGCCCATGACCAGGGAATTGTCAGGAATCACCTTGCCCTCGGTGATCAGGGCGTTGGCGCCGATCAGGCAGTTCTTCCCGATCTTCGCCCGGCCCAGCACCACCGCGCCGATGCCGATCAGGGTGTTGTCGCCGATCTCGCAGCTGTGGAGCATGACCATATGCCCGACGGTCACCCCGTCGCCGATGGTCAAGGGCTCGCCGGGATCGGAATGCAGCACGCTGCCGTCCTGGATATTGGTGTCCCGGCCGATGGTGATGGGATCGTTGTCGCCGCGCACGACCGCGCCGAACCAGACACTGGCGCCGGGTTTGAGAATCACATCTCCTGTCACCACGGCATTTGGCGCAACCCAGTATTCGCCCTCAGGCGGAAGCTGCGGTTTCTTGTCCGCCAACGCATAGATCGTCATCGAAACATCACCTCATCTTTGGCTTAATCAGCGCTTTAAGCCTTCGTAAACCACGCTAGCATCAATCTGTTGATGCGATTCGAGACCGACATTTCGGCCCCGGATCCGTAACCGGATCAAGCCCGGTCCGGTCAAGCAGGGGGAACGCGCGTGGTGCGTTCGGTTCGGCGGCTCCGTCCGCTGGAAGTTGATCCTTCCTCCGACCCGGGCGGATGCGTCGCATCCTCTTCTCTCCTCCCCACGATCGTTCGAGGCGATGCTTTTGCGGCATCGCCTTTTTTCATGCCCTGGAGGCGTCCATGACCAAACGTGCGGCCCTGAAGCGTCAGACCCGTGAAGCATCCCGTGAGTTCGGGGTGCTCGATACGAGCCAGTTCATCCAGGACTCCAAGGTGCGGCGCTTGCCGACCCATGCAGGCTGGTCGCCCAATCCGTCGAATGACGAGCGGGACCAGGCCTATCTGAAGACGCTGAAACCCAAGTCGGACGGCCAGGCCGAGCTGATGACGATGATCGATCATCACAACCTGGTCCTGGCGCTCGGCCCCGCAGGGACGGGCAAGACCTATCTGGCCGTGGCCAAGGCGGTCGAGGCGCTGGAAGCGGGCAAGGTCGGACGCATCGTCCTGAGCCGCCCCGCCGTCGAGGCCGGCGAATCGATCGGCTTCCTGCCCGGCGATATGGAGGACAAGCTGGCCCCCTATCTACGCCCGCTCTACGACGCCCTGTCGGACCGGCTCTCGATGAAGCGGGTCAAGGCGCTGATGGCCGAGGGCCTGATCGAGATCGCCCCGATCGGCTACATGCGCGGCCGCACCCTGAACAACGCCTTCATCGTCGTCGACGAGGCCCAGAACTGCACCTACGTGCAACTGAAGATGCTGCTGACCCGCCTGGGCTGGCATTCGACCATGGTAGTCACCGGCGACCCGCAGCAGTCCGACCTGCTGCCGGGCATCTCCGGCCTGTCGGACATCGCTGAACGCCTGATGCCCGTGCCGGACATCGCCGTGGTGCGCCTGGCCGAACAGGACATCGTCCGTCACCCGCTGGTCGCCTCGATGATCGGCGTCCTCTAGGCGGCTAAAGCTTTCCGATCAGATCAGGTCGCGAACCGGAACGCTCTCCACCTTGGGGGGCGTTTTTGGTTTGGCCCCAATGCGATCGATGAAGGCGAAGACGAACGGGTTCAGCGAGATCGACAACAGGGCGGCGGCCAGGATCAGGTCGTGCGTTTCCTGCCGCATCCCGCCCAGCTGGACGCTGAGCGCCGCCAGGATGAACGAGAACTCGCCGATCTGGGCCAGGGCCGCGGCGACGGTCAGGCTGGTCGCCTTGTCCAGCTTGAACACGGTCGTGATGGCCAGCGCCGCGATCGACTTGCCGACGATGACGATGGCCAACAGGCCCAGCACGGCCAGCGGACGGTCGATCAGGATATGCCAGTCGAACAGCATCCCCACCGAGACGAAGAACAGCACGGCGAAGGCGTCGCGCAGCGGCAGGGAGCGCTCGGCGGCGTTATGGCCCAGCGGCGAACTGTTCAGCACCAGCCCGGCCAGGAAGGCGCCCAGGGCGAAGGAGTGGAACAGGGCGTAGGCCACCCAGGCGATGCCCAGGGCGATCGCCAGAACGCCCAGGGTGAACAGCTCGCGCGACTTGGTATGGGCGATCCGCACCAGCACCCAGGGCAGCACCTTGGCGCCCACGACCAGCATGACCGCGGTGAACCCCGCGACCTTGAACAGCGTCCAGCCGATCGACCCGGCCAGCTCGCCGCCGTTCAGCGTGCTGCCCGGCTGGATCACCAGCAGCGGCAGGATGACAAGGGCGATGACGATCACCAGATCCTCGACGATCAGCCAGCCCATGGCGATGCGGCCGACGTCGCCCTTGACCTGTTTGCGCTCTTCCAGCGCCCGCAACAGCACCACGGTCGAGGCGACGGACAGGGCGAACCCCATCAGGATGGCCTCGAGATCGCTCATGCCCATCAGCCGACCGAGGCCCCAGCCCAGCGCCGTCGCCGCCGTGATCTGCACCAGGGCGCCCGGGATGGCGATCTTGCGGACCTTCATGAGGTCGGCCAGCGAGAAATGCAGCCCGACCCCGAACATCAGCAGGATCACCCCGATCTCGGCCAACTGGGGCGCCAGTTCGGTGTCCGCGACGAAGCCGCCGGTGTGCGGTCCGACCACGATGCCGGCGACCAGATAGCCCACCAATGGAGACAGCTTCAGCCGGTTGGCCAGCATCCCGAACAGGAAGGCCAACACGAAGCCGCCGACCAGGGTAAGGATCAGGCTGTCGGCGTGGCTGGCCACGTGCGCGGCTTGCTCGGCCACATCGGCATGCGTCATCGGCGCTCCTTCGAGTGCGTGGGGAAATCCTTGCGGGTTGAAGCGTCACATCTGGGGCCTGAAGCCCCGCTGGACAAGGAAAAACCGGGTTCCGCGACGCTGTGCCGCCAGAAAAACCCTTCGCGCGCGAGGCGCGGGCTGCTAACCCGAACCGCTCAATCTTTCAGCGAACCGAATGAAAATCCCCCGTATCGCCTACGCCGCCTACGGCTTCGCCCTTGTTGTGATCGTCCTCGATCAACTGACCAAGGCCTGGGTCCTGTCCGGCCTGAACATGCTCGACGCCAGCGGCGCGATGCTGGATCGCGAGCTGTGGGGCTATCGCTCGATCGAGGTGCTGGGCTCGTTCTTCAAGATCACCTTCGTGGCCAATGACGGCGTCAGCTTCGGCCTGTTCGGCGGCGGCGCCGGTCGCTGGTTCCTGAGCGTCTTCTCGATCGGGGTCGCCGGCCTGCTGGGCTGGTGGGCGCTGAAGGCCGACCGCCGCCTGCTGATCACCGCCATCGGCCTGGTCATCGGCGGGGCCGTCGGCAATGTCATCGATCGCATCCGTTTCGGCTTCGTGGTCGACTTCGCCGACTTCTCGGGCACCGGCGTCTTCCCGTGGGTGTTCAACGTCGCCGACAGCGCCATCACCATCGGCGTGATTCTGCTGATCCTCGACAGCCTGCTCTCCGAACGCGCGGCCAAGGTTGGCCTCGCCGCCGAAAAGTCGTAATCAGCCGCTTCCACTAGGGTTTACGCGTGCGCCTGTCGGCGCGCTGCACCGGGATTGATCATGCGTCTTCGCACTACCGCCGTTCTGACCCTCGCCGTGTCCGCGCTCGCGCTGGGCGCGTGCAGCAACCTCCAGCAGAGCATCGGCCTGTCCAAGGTGACGCCCGACGAGTTCCTGACGGTTTCGACCGCCCCGCTGACCGTGCCGCCGGAATACGGCCTGCGTCCGCCGGCGCCGGGCCAACCGCGCCCGCAGGAGCTGGCCCCGGAATCGGCCGCCCGTCAGATTCTTCTCGGCCAGCGCCAGTCCGTCACCCGTTCGCCGGGCGAGCAGATTCTGGTGGCCCAGGCCGGCGGCGACCGCGCCGACCCGCTGGCGCGCTATGTGATCGACGACGAGTTCGGCGATCTGGCCCACAAGGAAGAGAGCTGGGCCAACCGCATCATGTTCTGGCGCCGCGACGACGCCTCGACCCAGGCCGCGACCACGACCCAGACGTCGGAAGGCGCCCTGACCATCGACGCCGCCAGCGAATACGCCCGCATGCAGGCGCTGACCGGCGGCCGCGGCGGCATCACCATCACGCCGCGCCGCGACTCGGGCTTCAAGCTCCCCGGCCTCTAGGACCGGATCCAGCGTTAGAGAATCAGGCCCGGACGCCCAGCGTCCGGGCCTTTTTCGTTCCAGCTTTTGGGTTCATGCCTTGGCGGCGCCGGCGCGCAGGCCCCGCTCGGCCAAGGCCACCACAGCCACGCCGCCCAGGGTCATGGCCGCGCCGGTCAGGATCTGCGGGGTCAGAACGTCGTCCAGCAGGGACCAGCCGATCAGTATCGAGACCACCGGCGTGGCCAGCAGATAGGGCGTCACCCGACCCGCCTCGCGTTTCTGCACCAGCCAGAAGACCAGGGTCGTCGCCAGCACCGAAGAGACCAGCCCGGCCCAGATCAGGCAGGCCCAGATCAGGGCGTCCGCTTTCTGGATCGCTTCCCACTGCCCCCGCTCGAACATCGCCGAACCGAACGCCAGCGTCGGCAGGGCGACCAGCGACAGCAGGCCCTGCATCTTCAAGGGCGGGATCGAGGTGGTGCGGCGGGCGATGACCGTCGTGATGGCCCAGGCGCTGGCGGCGGCGACGCCGACGGTGATTCCCTTCCAGTCCTCGATGGCATGGGCGTCCAGCGTCATCCAGGCGACGCCGAGGAAGGCCACGCCCATTCCGATCAGGGCGAATCGCGACAGGCGCTCGCCCAGCAGCAGGAAGGCGAACAGGGCGGTGAACGGCACCCACAGCTGGGTGGCGACGGACACCGGACTGACGTCATGCGCCAGCCAGAAGGCGAGATAGACGAGGCCGTAGTGCAGCGGCCCGCCGATGCAGACGATCAGCAGCAGGCTCTTCCAGTTCGGGAAGGGCGGGCGGACGAAGGGAATCAGGCAGGCCGCCGCGATGGCGAATCGCAGGGCGCCGGTCATCAGGGGAGGCAGGACCTCGGTCGCCACCTTGGCGGCGGCGTTGTTCACGCCCCAGATGACGACGATCGCGACGATGGCGCCGATCTCGATGAGGCTGAGCGGGCTGTGAGGCTTGTCCGGGGTGATCACCGCACCGGGTTAGCCCGTGAACGTGCCGGGTGCGAGACCCGCACCCGACACTTCACATTTCGGAATGTGGCCGTGAAGGCCGAACCGTTCCCTAGAACGGAATGTCGTCGTTCAGGTCGTAGCTTTCCTTGGGACCCGAGGGCTTGTTGGCGCCGCCGGTCGAGAAGCCCGAGGAATAGTCGTCATCGCCGCGCGACTGACCGCCGCCGGCGCCGTCCGAACGGCCGCCCAGCATGGTCAGTTCGCCGCGGAACTTCTGCAGCACGATCTCGGTGGTGTATTTCTCGACGCCGCCCTGCTCGTATTTGCGGGTCGTGAGAGAGCCCTCGACGTAAACGGTCGAGCCCTTCTTCAGATAGTTCTCGGCGACCTTCACGATGTTCTCGTTGAAGATGACCACCCGGTGCCACTCGGTCTTTTCCTTCCGCTCGCCGGTGGCCTTGTCGCGCCACGTCTCCGAGGTCGCCAGGGACAGGTTGGCGACGCGTTCGCCCGAGTTGAGGGTGCGGATCTCCGGGTCCTTGCCCAGGTTGCCGACCAGAATGACCTTGTTGACGCTGCCCGCCATCATCGAGCTCCTTTAGCTAGCTGGCCCACCACGCTTTTCGCGCTGATTCAGGCCGTTCTCACGTGGCCTAGCGCGCTTTCGCGCCGCCGGGGCCGATTTGTCGTCGCAATCCACAGAAGCGCGACTTGTTCCACCTTTGTTCCACACTGTCCAGCGCGAAGCGGACCCTACCGCGGCGGGGCGGCGACCGGCGCCGGCGGTCCGCGGGGGGCGTCCACCTCCTGCTGGATCGCGCCCGGAATGGCCAGGCGGCCGTCTCCGGTCCGGGCCAGCGCCATGAAGCGCGAGCCCTCCAGCGTCTTGCCGAAGGAGACGCCGGCGCGGTCGATGAAGATGAACTGGCCCTGGTAGGAACCGATGACCTCGCGGCGGCTGCCGCCCAGGCTGAGGAAGCGCAGCCGCATCTCTTCAAGACGGGCGGCGCAGAATTCGATCTGCGGCTGGTCGCGCGCGACGACGTTGAACGTCGGCGCCTCGCCTTCCTTGCCCAGCTCGACCGCGTAGCAGACGCCCGGATCGAACGGGGCCTTGGTGGTGTTCTGGCAGGCGCCCAGCGCCAGGAGGCCGACGCCCGCGGCGAGAACGATGGAGGTGCGCTTCATCAATGGAGATCCGGGAACTGGCAGCGGCGGTCCTGATCCGCCAGCAGGCGGAAGCGGTTGTTGTCGGGCGATTGTTCCACGCGGCGCGGGACCAGGCGCAGGGTCGTCTCGCCCCAGCGGCCGTACAGGGCCTCGCCCGGGCGCACGCAGGTGCCGGCGTACAGCGCGACGACGCACTGGTTCAGGCTCATGCCCGACGACACCGTCCGCCAGTCCGATCCCGTGTAGCGCAGGCAGGCGCCGCCGGCCGCCGCCGGCTGCGGCGCGGGTTGAGCGGGCTGGGTCGATTCGATCGGCGTGGCGTCAGGCTGGGTCTCGGTCAGTTCGACCGGGGGCGCCGACGGCGGCGGGGTCAGGGAGGCGGTCGGGGCGGCGACCAGATTGCCGGTCGCATCGACACCGACATCCAGAGCATCCGTGGCCAGGCCGTTGCGGCGCGCGCAATCGGTCAGGGTGGCCATGCCGACGAACTGGCCGTCGACGTAGCAGCGCAGCTCACGCGTGGAATCCAGACCCGGCGCATCCGCCACGGAGACGGTCAGCCCGCCTTGCGCGGCCGGCGGCGGCGCGGCGGGCTCGTCACGTCCGCCCGTCATCAACAGGCCGACGATGACGGCGATCACGACGGCGACTGCGGCGCCGATCGCGATGAGGATACGGTTGTCCTTGGGCATGAAAGGCTCGCGCGGATGGAGCCCCCAATAACCCCGCCGGAGCAGGGCCCGTCAACGCTTTACGTTGACGGCGTCAGCCGCCGCCCAGACGCGCAAGCGCCGCCTGGTAGTTGGCCAGCTGGGCGGTCAGGTAGGCCGGGGCCTGGCCGGTGACCGCGGGCTTGGCCGATTCCGGGGACAGCGCGCGATAGGCGTCGCGGATCGCCTTCATCGCCGCCTGCACCTTCTCCCCGGCCGTCTTGACCGCGGCGGCGTCCGTGAGGGTCAGGTTGGTCGGCAGGCCCAGGCCGAAGGTTTTGGTGACGTCGTCGCCGACCGTCTTGCCGATATAGCCTTGCGACAAGCCCAGCCCCGCCAGTGCGTCGCGGCCGGTCTCGCCCGAGGTCAGCACGGCGCCCTTCACCCCGTCGCGCGCGACGATGGACAGGCGCTGCAGACCGGTGCGCAGGGCGGTGGCCAGATCGCCCGGCTCGGCGCCCTTGGCCGTCTCGGACACCACGGTGACCTTCAGCTTCATGTTCGAAGCCTGTTCGATCTTGCGGCCCAGGCTCTGCAGGGTGTCCCGGGCTTCGATGGTGACCGCCACGGGCCGGCCGCCGTCGGCGGGCGACACGTAGAATCGGTCGCCGGCCCGCAGGGAGGTGGCGTTAGTCAGGGTCTTGGACTGGCTCTGGTCGATCTCGCCCTGCGGCAGACCCAGCCGGTCCAGCACGCTGGCGCCGCCGGCGGCGACCGCCAGCGTCAGGGGCTTGGCCTGCGCCCCGTCCCCTTCCCAGTCGCGCCGCCACTCGACCGCGCCAGTCGTCGGGTCGATGCGGGTCAGATAGGCCTTGGTCGGATCGGTGGCCTTGGCGTCCTCGGGCCGGTTGGCGATGCCGGTCAGCCAGACCTTGCCGCCCTGGATCTTCATGTCCGCGGCGCTGTCGTCGCCCGCGCCGCCGACATAGGTCAGGCGGTCGTCGGTCGAGGCGACCAGGCTGTCGTCGATCACGGCCACGAAGGCGTCCTTGCCGCCATGGTGGGCCGTGGTGATCGTGCCGACGCCCAGCGACGCGTTACGGGTCGTGCCGCTGATGATCACCTTGCCGTTCTCGACGGCCAGGCCGCTGATCTCGCCGCTGGCGTCGCCCAGATCGCGCGTGGCGGCCAGGGTCGGCTTGCCGTCCGCCGCGAGGGTGAACTGGCGCACCACGATGCGGCCGTCCTCGACGCCCGCCGAATAGAGATTGTTCCCGTCCACCACGATGGCGTCGACGCCGTCGGTTCCGGCCGTGCCGAACTGCGAGACCCCCGCCGCCTTGGAGACGACGGGCGCATACTTGTGTTCCTGGGTCTCGCTGAACGCCTGGACGTAGCCGTCCCAGCCGCCCACGCCGACCGTGCCCGTCATGGCCGACTGGGCGCGCCCGCCCACATAGACCGTGCCGTTGGGACCGAAGCTGACCGAGGTCGCCTCGTCGGCGGCGCGGGCTCCGCGGCGCTGGGTCCAGACCTCCTGCCCTTCCGCATCGAAGACGGTCACGAAGCTGTCGGCGACGGTGGCCACATCGCCCGCCTTGCCCGCGTCCAGCGCGCCGGTGACCGAACCGGCCACGGCCACCCGGCCGTTGGCGTCGACGGCGATGGCGTAGCCGCTGGCGGTCGAGGCCGCGCCGATGGCCTGGGTCATGACCACGCGGCCGGCGGAATCGAGCTTGATCAGCGCGACGTCCCTCTGGCCCTTGATCGGCTGGTTGTCCGGGCCCGCCTTGAGGTCCGCCACCATCCACACCGAACCATCCGGTCCCGTGGTGCTGGCGCGGACCGTCTCGACGCCCTCCGGCAGGCCGGTCTGGGAAGCGCGGCCGTCGACCCACTGGGTCTCGCCGACGCCGGCGACGGGCGGGGGCGCGGCGCCGCCGGTGTCGCTCTGGAATTTGAGCATCTGCAGGCCGCCGGCCGTGCCGGAGCCCTGCACCACATAGACGGCGTCCGCGGCCGTGGTCGGGGTGAAGCTGACCTTTTCGGTCGTCACGCCGCGCACCACCAAGGCGAACTGGTCGGGACCGGCCGGCAGGGTGACGGTCTTGCCGCCGACGGTCATGGTCTTGGGTTCAGGCTTGACCAGTTCGCGGCCGAGCCGCGTCTCCAGCCCGGCATCCCCAAGCTTGGCGTTGATGTGGTCCAGCACATTGGTCAGCGTCCGGGGCTTGGTCCCCATGTCCGCAAGGTCGATGGCCACCGACTTGGTGGTGTTGTCGCCCTTCTTGACCGTGATGTTGAACTGCACCTCGCCGGCGAAGGCCGGGGCCAGCGCGTCGGGCGAGCCCTCGTGAATCGGCCCCGTGACCGAGATCGCGCCGTCCCGCGCCACGGCGGCGGTGGTCTTGCTGGTCGAGGACGAGGTGCCCTGCACCAGACGGATGGCGTCCAGATCCGCGCCCGGCAGCCATTTGCCGACCTCGGCCATGCCCGCCGCGAACCGCTTGTTCAGCTGGGTCATCTCCAGGGCGGTCACGCCCTTGGTCCCCGCGCGGGTGATCAGGGCGTTCATGGTCTCGAGGCCCTGATACAGGGCGAACAGCTTCTTGTAGTCGGTCGAGGCGCCCTTGATATCGAGCTGGGCCGCGCCCTCGTTGATGAAGTCCCGGCCGCCCAGGGCGGCGCGCAACAGCGCGCTCTGCTCCGGCGCCTTGACCGAGGTCGACCACGGCGGCGTCGGCTGGGCCTTGGATTTGGCGAGCGCATTCAGGGTCGAGTACGACGTCGAGGGCGACGCCGTTCCACCGTAGAGACCCAGAAGATAGCTGTTGTTGATCACAGAGCGCTCCTCGCGCGCAGTCTGACGCCTGAGCTGTAACGAGGGCTTAACGGCCGGGTTCGGAGCGACTTCCGCCGCGACTCAGGGAACAATGGTCGACAGCACCCGTTTATCGCGTGCCGGATACGGAGGAGTGCCTGATGAGTGCCTTCGTCAACGCCCTGAGATCGTTGCTTTCCTTGTACGGCTTCGGGCCGCGCGGCGCGAACCGCCGACGACCCGAACCCGTTTCCATCGGCCGCTCCGGGAGCCGCCGGCTGGCTTAGCCTTGGAAGAGCGACAGGATGATCTGCGGCGCCTGGTTGGCGATCGACAGCGATTGCGCGCCCAGCTGCTGCTGGACCTGCAGGGCCTGAAGCCGGGCGCTTTCCTTGGCCAGGTCGGCGTCGACCAGGTTGCCGATGCCCGATTCCAGCGTGTCGACCAGCTTGGACACGAAGGTGTTGTGCGCCTGGATCTGCTTGGCCTGGGCGCCGATCTCGCCGAGGGCGGCGTTCAGCTGGGTGATCGAATCGTCCAGCTTGGTCAGCGCCGTGGCCGCGCCGGTCAGGGTCATCAGGCTGTCGCTCAGCGACAGCTCGATGATCGAACCGCCCAGCGACAGGTTCTTCGACGCCAGGGTCACGAAGGCCGAGGCGTCGGCGTTGGCCAGGAATTTGATGCCGGTGGTCAGCGAGCCGTTCAGGATGTTGCCGCCGTCGAAGGCCGCGTTGTCCACCGCCGACTTGATCGCCTTCATCAGGGCCTGGAAGTCGGCGTTCAGCAGCTGGCGCGACTGGGTCTTCAGCGAGGTGTCCTTCGCCGCGGTGACCTTTTCCTTGAGCTGGTTCAGCAGGTCCGAGATCGATTCGCCGGCGGACAGGGCCACGTCCGCGATCGAGGTCGCGCGGTCCAGGCTCTGCTTCACCGCGCCGAGCGCGCCGACATCCGCGCGCTGGGTCTGGGCGATGGCCCAGATCGCGGCGTTGTCCTTGGCGCCCTGGACTTTCAGGCCCGTGGAGACGCGACTCTGCACATCCGCCAGGCGGCTGTTCGTCGTGGTCAGGTTCTGCAGCGCGATCTGCGCGGCGACATTGGTATGGACGCTATTCGTCATCCGACTCGGCCCTTCGAGGTTTGGCCAAGGCTAGAGGACGAACCGTGCACACATGGTTAACAGCGATTCACCACGCGTCTTAACCGCGCGGATCGCTCCTGCGCGGCGTTTCGTGGGGTCTCGAATGCGTCAGGCCCGGGTGTCGATCACCGCGCCGGCGCTGTAGTCGGTGTCCTGCATCAGGCCGACGACCTGTTCGCGGGGCAGCTGCTTGACGACCTCGCCGGTGACCCGGTCCATCGTCTTGTAGATGAAGGATCCGGACCGGGGCCCTTCCTCGATCACCAGACGGTAGCGAGCGGCCTGTTCGGCATCCTGCTGCGCCCTGGAGTCATGGAAATCGCCGCCGGTGGCGACGGGGACGGTCGGAATTTCGTAAGCGGCTACGGCGCCAATCTTCGCATTGTTTTGCATGTCTCCTGCCGACCGTTGTTAAAACGGCGGTTCCCTTCAAGGGGACTGGAGACCGGTTGGGCGGGGCCCTAGGACCCCGCCCTTCCGGTCAAGTTCCTTAGCGGAACAGTCCCAGCAGCGTGGAGGTCGAGGAGTTGGCGATCGACAGAGCCTGCACACCCAGCTGTTGCTTGGTTTGCAGCGCTTGCAGTCGGGCGCTTTCCTTGGCCAGGTCGGCGTCGACCAGGTTGCCGACACCGGCTTCGATGGTGTCTTGCAGCTTGCCGACGAAGTTCAGGTGCGTGCCGAACGACTTCGAACCCGTGCCCAGACGGGCGAGCGAGGCCGAGACCTTGTCGATCGAGGCGTTGACGGCTGCCAGAGCCGTGCCGGCCAGGGTGGAGGTGCCGATGGTCATCGTCGCGGTGACGGTGACGTTGGCGCCGCCCAGCGACAGGTTTTCACCCGCCACCTTGATGGTCGTACCCGAAGTGTTGGCCAGGGCCTTGTAACCACCCGTGCCGGTCGAGTTGTCCAGCAGGTTGACGCCGTTGAACTTGGCGTTCGAAACCACGGTCGCGATCTGGTCGCGAATGGCCTTGAAGTCTTCGTTCAGAGCAGCGCGAGCCGAAGTGGTCAGGCTCTTATCGGTGGCCGAGAGGGCCTTTTCCTTCAGTTGGCCGAGCAGGTCAGAGACCGACTCACCAGCCGAAAGCGCCACGTCCACGGCCGACTGACCGCGGTTCAGGCTGTCCTTGACAGCGCCCAGGGCGCTGACTTCGGCACGTTGCGAGGTGGCGATGGCGAAGATGGCGCCGTTGTCCTTGGCGGACGAGACGACCTTGCCGGTGTTGATACGGCTTTGAACCGTTTGCAGTTCGCTGTTCGTGATCGACAGGTTCTGCAGGGCGACCATTGCGCCCACGTTCGTGTTAACGCTGTTCAGCGCCATGACGAGTATCCTTGTTTCAAGGTGTCCGACGCCATTTTGGCGGCCGGGAGCATTTTGCTCAGGGGACACCGCAGCAAGGGCGGGGCCAGTCGCTTTTCCGCCATGCCAGACGAGCGACCATTGTTTTTGTTGCGTTAGTTCCTGTTAAGCACGTACCGACCCCGGTAATTTCTGCCGGGTCCCGGCAAGATCTGCCGGGCAAGGCCTGCAGAAACTGCCGCAAGCCTACGATCCGCCCTTCCGCCAGCGGTCCTGCAGGGCGCGTTCGGCCCGCAGGGTCTCGACCGCGGCCTGCCGGGCGGCGTCGCACTCCGCCAGGGCCTGGCCGCGCGCCATATAGGACGCCTCAAGATCCGCCAGGGTCGGGGCGGCCGGCAGTCGGTCCAGCCGGCACGGCGTCAACGCCGCCTGGGGCAGGACCAGCCGGGGCGGCGACGCAGACGGCGGGCGCGAGGCGGCACAGCTCGCGGTCATGACCGCGCAGGCGATCGACGCGATCAGGGGCCAGCGGGAGATCGGAGTCATGGGCGTTCCTCGCCTTGGCCTCGGCGGCGGCGGTGACCCGCGCCAGATCGACCGATTGTTGATGTTGCTGTTCGAGACGACGGGTCTGGGCCGCCGCGCCTTCGACCTCCAGCCCACGAGCCTGAGCCTCGGCGGTCGCCGCCTCGGCCTGCCGTTCGGCGCGCTCCAGGCGCCGGGCGCCGAGACCGAACGGGTCCCAGTGCAGGCCCAGGCCGCGCCCGGCGACGACCAGGACGACGATCAGGATGATCGCGGCCAGCCCGACGCCGGCCGGGGTCAGAAGACGCAGGAGGGTTCGCGGGCTCACGGAAAGACCTTCCGGTCGAGTTCGAAATGCGGGCCGTCGCGCAGGGTCGTCCAGTCGCCGCCCCAGACGATGGCCGTTCCCTGCCGGGCGGCGGCGGCCTTGAAGGCCGCGGCGATGCGGGGATACAGCGGCCAGTCCCATCGCACCTGCCCGTCGATCAGGGCGGCGACATCGACCGCATGGCCGGTCAGGTGACGCGAGTTCTTCGTCCGGCTCGCCCCGGCGCGCACCAGGGCGGCCTGGCGATCGGGCGTGCGCAGTCCCTCGGTGACCATGAAGTCCACCGGCGTCAGGGTGATCGCCTCGTTGACCACGGCGACCAGGCGCGGATGCACGCCCGCCATGCGGGTCAGGGAGCGGGTGGAGAGGCGGAAGGCCATCAGCGTCCCTCCCCGCCCGGTCCGGGCCGCAGAAGGCGCAGGCTGACGATCAGCTGCTGCGCGCTGGGCGCGACCAGATAGAGCACCATGGTCAGGGCCAGCAGGCTCATCAGCCCCTCGACCAGCCGCGGCGCCGCCGCGGCGGGGACCAAGGGGATCAGCCGGTCCAGCAACAGCCAGGCGACGCCGCTCGTGGCGAACACATAGAGGCGGCGCCACAGCCACCGCCCCTCGGCCAGCGGCGAGACCTCTTCAGGGATCGCAGGATCGGTCATCGGTCGTCCTCCATCTCATCAAGGCGCCATCCGTGGCGCCGCCAGCCCACGTCCGCCGACGCAAGCAATTCATCCTTCGTCAGCCGCAGCGGGACTTCCCGGGCGTCGGGGTCCAGGGTCTCGGCCTCGTCGGGAGTCCAGTCGGCGTGCATGGCGGACCTCATCCCTGGGCGATCAGCCAGACGACGCCGGGCGCGCCGGAGCCTCCGACGCCGCCTGCGGTCACGCCCGCGCCCCCGCCTCCGCCGCCGCCGCCCACGGCCCCTCCGGCCCC